>JACQZI010000028.1 GCA_016207825.1 Planctomycetota bacterium
ATCACCAACGGGATTATCCAGGGATTCGTTGACCCGGCACTGGGGTTGGATTCCTTTACCACGGGTGGGCTTTCACACATGGATTACATCCTGGATGGTGAGAAACGGCTCTGGCTGGATGTCCAGGTGAGCCAAGTGTAAGAAATCGGGGATGCTTTCCTATAGTCCTGAGTTTCATCAGGGCGAAGGATAGGGGCATCCCCCTTTTTTTTATCCAGCTGAATTGTCTTGATTTTAAGCCTTTTTTGTAATATGATAGTTTTAATAAGGGTGTTTGGAGCGTAATATAATGAATACTAGCCCTGATGTCTTAAACCGAATCAAGTCGCAATACCCTGAGAAATTCGTATCGGAAGAGGAAATCTTCAAACACATCAACCCCGGCGACCGGATATTTATCGGCACCGCCTGCGGAGAGCCCCAATACCTGGTCAAGGCCCTCATCAATTACGTGGAATCCAATCCCAAGGCGTTCTTCGATGCCGAGGTCCTGCACGTCTGGACGCTGGGCGTGGCTCCTTACGCGGATGAGAAATTCAAGACCAATTTCCGCCATAATTCCTTTTTTATAGGGGAGAGCACCCGCTCTGCCGTGGGCAAAGGTAATGCGGATTACACGCCGGTCTTTTTATCCGATGTGCCCAATTTATTCCGCCGGCGCTTGCAGCCGATAGATGTTTCTCTTATCCAGGTTTCCACTCCGGATGAACACGGCTACGTCAGTTTGGGAATAAGCGTGGATATCGTGAAGGCGGCGGTGGAAGCGAGCTCGCTGGTTATCGCCCAGGTTAATTCTAATATGCCGCGCGTTCATGGCGAGACTTTCATCAATATCAAGGATATTAATTTCGTCATCCCGCATGATGAGTCTTTGCTTGAATATAATACCGAAACCTCCAAGGAAATACAGATGAAGATAGGCAATTATGTTTCGCGTATCATTGAAGATGGGGATACCATACAGGTGGGCTATGGAAGCATCCCGAACGCGATATTATCCAGCCTGCAGAATAAGAAACACCTAGGTGTTCACACCGAATTACTAACGGAAGGGCTGGTGGAACTGATGAAATCAGGCGTCGTCGATAATTCCATGAAAAACCTGAACCACGGCAAGACCGTAGCGGCTTTTTGCATGGGGAAAAAAGCGACTTATGATTATATCAACGATAACCCGAGCATCGAATTTCGAGCGGTTGATTATACCAATAATCCCCTGGTTATATCAAGAGTCGATAATATGGTTGCCATAAATAGTGCTCTGGAAATAGACTTGACCGGCGAATCCACGGCCGAATCAATAGGGAAAACTTTCTACAGCGGAATCGGCGGGCAGGCTGATTTTATGAGAGGGGCAATTCTTTCTCCCGGAGGAAAAACCATCCTGGCAATGGAATCAACCGCGGAGAATGGCTCCGTTTCCAGGATCGTCCCATTTCTGAAGGAGGGCGCGGGCGTAACGCTTAACCGGGGTGATATCCATTACGTGGTGACGGAATACGGGATCGCATACCTTCATGGGAAAAACATACGCGAGCGTGCTATGGCGCTTATTGCTATTGCGCATCCAAAATTCAGGCTGGAACTCATAAAAGAAGCCAAGAAAGCGAATTTGATTTACCAGGACCAGGCATTTATCCCGGGGAAAAAGGGCGAGTATCCCGAATATATGGAGATTCATCGCACGACCAAAGAAGGGCTGACCTTGCTCTTGAGGCCTGTGCGCATAAATGATGAGCCTTTGCTTAAGGATTTCTTTTATTCGCTTTCCGACCAGAGCATGTACCGCAGGTTCATTTCCACCAGAAAAGACATGAGCCATGAACGGCTCCAGGAATTTGTGGTCATTGATTATACCAGGGAGATGGTAATACTTGCTTCAATCAAACAGGATGAGAAGGAGTTAATCGTCGGGGTGGGACAATACGCCATAGACGAGATTTCCCATACCGCCGAGGCGGCTTTTGTAATAAGGGATGATTATCAGAATAAGGGAATCGGAAAAGAACTGCTTTCTTATCTCACCTATCTTGCCAAGAAAAACGGGTTGCTTGGTTTTACCGCCGAGGTCTTAGTGGAAAATAAGCAAATGCTCCATCTTTTTGAGAGCATGGGTTTTGACATAGAAAAAAGGCATTCTTCTGGAGTTTGCGAGTTGAGGATGACTTTTAAATCGAAAGACTGATGAAGAACACAGAAAGCAACGTCAAAGCACTTTTTGAGCCCAAATCGATTGCCATTATCGGAGCATCGCAGCATAAAGGGAAGATAGGCTATAAGATCCTGGAAAATATCGTTGCCGGCGGATACAAAGGCAAAATCTACCCGATTAACCCAAAAGGCGGGGAGATACTTGGGATAAAAGCTTACAAGGATATAGAAGATATCCCCGGCGAGATAGACGTTGCGACGATTGTCCTGCCGGCTAACCTTGTTTTTGAATCGCTCAAAGGATGCGCGGCTAAAAAGGTTAAATTCCTTTCTATTATATCATCAGGTTTTTCGGAAATCGGCAATGTCGAAGAAGAACGCAAAATCGCTTCCTACGCCCGGGAAAACAACATGCGCATACTGGGGCCGAACATATTCGGGTTCTTTTCTGCTGGTGTTTCGCTTAACGCCACTTTCGGGCCGAAGGCGGTAAAGCCGGGTGGCGTGGCGATAATAACGCAAAGCGGGGCGCTGGGCGTGGCGATGATAGGCAAAACCGCGGTCGAAAATATCGGGCTTTCCGCCATCATCTCGGTCGGCAATAAATCAGATATTGACGAAACGGATTTGCTTAAATACCTTATTAGCCACAAAGAAACAAAAGTCATTATGATGTATATTGAAGGGATAAAAGAAGGCGCGCGTTTAGTGGAAACGTTAAAAGAAGCAACCACCGAAAAGCCGGTGGTGGTGGTGAAATCAGGCCGTTCCAAACGCGGCGCCATCGCGGCCGCATCGCACACCGGGTCTTTGGCCGGTTCGGATGATATATTTGATGCCATCATGAAACAATGCAATGTCCAGCGGGCGGAAAATATCAGGGATGCTTTGGAATGGTGCAAGTTCCTTTCCAATTCGCCGGTGCCATCCGCAGAAAACGCAATTATCATTACCAACGGCGGCGGCATCGGCGTCCTGGCGACGGACGCCTGCGAGAAATATGGGATAAAACTGTATGACGATTATGAGGCGCTGAAGAAAACGTTTGCTCCTGTCATGCCATATTTCGGCTCGGCCAAAAACCCGATTGACCTGACCGGCCAGGCAGAGTCATCCCATTACAGCCTGGCTTTTGCGACCTCGCTTAAGAACAAGAATATCTCGTCCTTGATTTCGCTATATTGCGAAACGGCCGTTTTCGATATCCAAAACTTCGAACCGCTCATCGAGGAGACATACCAGAAATACAAAACGGCCGGAAAGCCGATAGTCTTTTGCCTGGTGGGGGGCGAAAAAGTGGAGGAATGCGTCAAGTCTTTGCGACGGCGCGATGTCCCGGCTTTCAACGACCCTTATGAGGCGGTCTCCTGCTTGGGTGCGCTTTATTCTTATGCGAATTATCATGGCGAAAGCTCCGAAGCAACGGATAAGCCCAAGATAGACGTTAAATCCATGGATGATGTCATCAAAAAAGTCAGAACGGAAAACCGTAATTTCCTGCTTTCTAACGAAGGGCAGTCCGTGATGAAAGCCGCGGGTATTCCCACTCCGCAAAGCCGTATCGCCCGTAATATCAACGAGGCGGCGGATTACGCGGAAAAGATCGGCTACCCATTAGTCATGAAAATAGTTTCCAAGGACATTCTTCATAAAAGCGACGTGGGCGGGGTGGCTTTGGATTTGCAGAATAAAAACGAAGTGGTAGAGGCTTACGAAGCCATCATCAATAATTGCCGGACGCATAACCCGGCGGCTGCGATTGACGGAGTGGAAATATCCGAAATGGTTCCCCGCGGGACGGAGCTCATAATCGGCGCCCGGCGCGACCCTTCCTTCGGGCCGATTGTCATGTTCGGGCTGGGCGGGATTTATGTCGAGGTGATGAAAGACGTGAGTTTCCGCGCCATTCCGGTCAGCCGGCGCGAGATACTTTCCATGATAAAACAAATAAAGTCCTATCCTTTATTACTCGGCGTCCGCGGCGAGCCGCAGAAGGATGTCGAAAGTGTAATAGACAGCATAATAAAAGTAAGCGGGATAATTGAATCGTGTCCCGCGATAACTGATATAGAGATAAATCCGCTGGTCGTATACGAAAAGGGCGTAAAAGCCCTGGATGCGCGGATTTTGATTTCCCGTTTAAAATAAAAGGAGGATTCTATGAATAAACTGGTTTTCGCATCAATGAATAAAAATGCCGGAAAAACAAGCATTATCATTGGGCTGGGCAGGGCATTGAAAATGAAGATAGGTTATATGAAACCTTTCGGCGAACGGCTGGTATACCATAAAAAGAGATTATGGGATTACGATTCCGCCCTGATTGCGGGGTTATTCGGTATGAAAGAAAATCCTGAGGAAATGACCATCGGCTTTGAATACTCGAAGCTGCGTTATATGTATGATGAAAAACAACTGGATAAAAAACTGCATGAAATGTCCGACAGCATGGGCAAAGGCAAGGATGTCCTTTTTATCGAAGGGGGCAAGGATTTGAGATACGGCTCCGGGTTGTCTTTGGATGTGGCTTCTGTCTGCAAGCGCCTTAAAGGGGAGCTTTTTATCGTATTAGACGGAGATGACGATTCAATACTGGACGATATCTTGTTTATCAAGAACCATATAAACAAGGAAAGCGTTAAGGTGGCAGGGTTAATAATAAACAAGGTCAAAAACCCGGCTGATTTCAAGGAAACGTATCTGGATATAATCAAACAAACAGGGCTGAACGTGGCGGGGATAATTCCGTTTAAACCGGAGCTGAATTACCTGACGGTCGGCTATGTGGGTTATAAACTTTTTGCCAAAACGCTTGCCGGGGAAGGTGCCGCGAGCCGGAGCATAAAAAACATATTTATCGGGGCGACTTCAGCGGAAGAGGCCGTAAAAAACCCGCTCTTCAAAAAGGAGGATAAGCTTATCATTACCAGCGGAGACCGTAGCGATATGATACTGGCGTCCCTGGAGAAAAACACTTCCGGGATAATACTTACCAATAATATCCTGCCGCCTTCCAATATTATCGCTAGGGCTTCCGAACTTAATATCCCGTTGCTCGTGGTCAGCCAGGATACTTATCAGGCGGCGCGCCAGATAGATGATATGGAGCCATTGCCTACTAAGGATGAAAACGAAAAGATACAACTGATGGAAAAACTGGTTAAAGAAAACCTGGATCTGAAAAAAATAGTCTAAAGCCTATTCTTTAACGCTGATATTAGTTTGGGGAAAACCATTTTCAACAAGCCGTTGCCACAAAGTCCGATTGGGGTGATAAAGGATAAACCTTTCATCCGACTGGGCGAAAACACCGAAAATTCTCATGCATGGTTTACCAATATGTTCCGTATCCCTTAAATCCAGAACTATTTTTTCCCCGTTATAGCGGTTCACGCAGTGGTTAATGACCGTTTTGATTATGCCCCTGGCTTGACTTACTTCCGCTTCATGCCTCCCATCTGCGGGGTGATGGTCTATAAAACGGGGGGCTTTCAGGTAAATATCATTTTTAGTAAAAGTCATAATTTAATCTCCCTTGTTTGATAGGTAGATAATTGCTAGAATGTTATATCGGAAATTAGAAGCGGAATAAACAGGTGTTTTTGAGGTGAGATAAAAAACCCTCCCCGACGTTAGACGGGGAGGGTTGATTGTGTGATTACGTCAAACCCTATTTGAACTTTACTAAATCGCAATCCTTAAAGACAGAGCGTTTTGATTGTAAGCCGGGCATATCCTTTTCCGCCGCGTCTTTGGCGTCGTAAGGTCCGGCATAAACGCTGATATTATCAACTCCGCCAATGCGTTCATTACGGGTGAAAGTATTAGAAACTCCGTTTGCATTCAACCAGCCAACCATACGGTTTGCCAAATGCTTTCCCATTTTGTCGTTTTTGTAGTAAATCAGCCGGATGCCCCATTTACCGGGGGTTGCGCCGGCTTCGGTATCTGTTTTCGGGGTAACATCCGGGGCCGGAGTTTCTTTTTCGGGGGTCGCTTTCCCCTGTTCTGTTTTAACAGGCGTTTTTGCTGTCGGTTTTTGTTTTTCCAATTCTTTTACTTTTTCCGCCAGGCGCGGCTTCTTTTTCATCACATCTAGCGTGATATCTTTTGCCTGCATGCCTTCCGGAGGTGCGTAAACAAAAAGGCTCGGTGACACGTCTTTATTCAGGGTAACATCCTTGAAAATCGCGGTAAATTCCGGCTTTTTGAGGTCTGAGCCGGCTTCATATTTTTTTATGAAATGGGTTTCTTTATCGAAATAAAGCCGGGCAGAGGTAATATTCAATCCCTTTGCCAGTGTCGGAGGATTATCCGTTCGGTAGAGTTCTTCAAAGCCGGCATCGCTTAAATCACCTTCGATTACCTCGCATTTTACTCCGTCAACCTTTTGCGCGGGGACAGATTTAAAATTATAAAGCTTGAGCAGGGTCTTGATTGTTGCGGGTAAATCCTGTCCCGCGAGTAATCCTGTCGGATAAGGCAGGTAATATCCGTCAAACATATTATCCGGTGTGACAATATCTTTTAAAGAAACTTTAAGCACGTTTTTCGGAGTGATGACAAGGTCTCCTTGTTTGTCGCTTAATTCAACCCATTGGTTTTCTCCGTCAAAGAGTGTTTTGTATTGAGCGCTGTAATTGGCTCCGCCTGAAACAGGAAGAGTCATTTCCGTATCGGTTGACAGCCGGTTGGGATTCATCCCGGCTATTTTACTGTTGATTGATGCGGAAGAAGCTTCTGTTCCTGCCGAAGGAACAGCCATGGTTATATTAACCGTCGCGTTGTAGCTTTCCAAGGAATCCAGCGCTTTATTGGCGTCGCTTATCACTTCATTAGGCTGCCTCGGTTTTGAGCAACCGGCTCCTAATACCATAAGAGCTGTAAGTCCCAGTATGACAAACCGTTTCATATATGCTCTCCTTTTCTAAAATAAATATAAAACTTGTGTTTACTATACTATTAGCTTGGTTAAATGCAAGATAAAAATGATAATAAAGGAATGCAGGATACCCATGGCTTTACCGCGCTTTATAGTAAAATGATTTAACTTGACCAAAGCGTACGAAGCGGGTATAAAAGCTTCTGGAAACGGTTTAAATATGCGTAAAAAACTATTGTATTGTCTTGTATTAATTTTCTGCCTGGTTCCGCTTTGCTTAAACGGGGAAGACGCGCCTAAACCCGAAAATGCCGAGTCTTCTTTTAAAGACGGTATCGCCGCGCAGGTAAACGGGGAAATTATCACCAAAAGTGAGGTTGAAGTCGTGGCATACCAGATAAAGAAAGATAAAAAGGATGTAATTAAAGGATTGATTGAAGGCAGATTGTTTTACCAGGCGGCGTTGGCGGAAAAGATCGAGGTCACCGAAAAGGAGCTTGATAAACGCCTGGAAAAACTTATGGAGCGTTACGGCGGAAGGCAGAAATTTATCGGGGAAGTTCTTAGGGTATATAAAATAACTTATGAAGAATACCGTGAGGAACTGCGCCGGGACATGCTTAAAAATAAATACGTGATGATTAAATCAAGCGGAGCTAATAAACCGGATGATCAATATACGGAAATGGATACATTGGTAGATACTTTTGTCAGCCCGAAGGAAATCAGGGATTATTTCGAAGCGCATAAGTCCGATTATACGGGAAAACCCAAAATCCTGGTCAAACAAATCATCCTTAAATTCCAGGATAGTGATACCAAGAGTTACAAGAAGAGTATCGGAGAGGCGTTATTGCCGGAACTGGATAAAGGAAAATCCATCGAAGATCTGGCTGCTAAATACTCGGATGTGCCAGAAAAGGAATCTGGTCAAGATAAATATATGACCGAAAACGACTTCCCGGAAAAAATCAGGGAGGCTGTTTTTAAACTGGAAAAAGGGAAATATTCATCCTTGCTCGAAACCGAGAATGATTTTCGGATTGTTCAGGTATACAATAGGATCAACACCGCCGAAGGAATAAATTCTCCGGAAGTCCAGGAGCATATAAAGCAAATCATCCAGAACGCCAAAACCATGGAGGGCATGAAAAAACTCCGGGCGCAACTGATGAAAAAAGCCGAAATATGGATTGATTCTTCCTTTGAAATAACCGCCGAATCCCTTTCAGCCGAATAATATGCCCAAAATATATATTGACACAAACCAGATAGTATTTTAATATAATAACCTGTTGTTTATAAATTACGATCATTGTGGTTTTTATTAAGTGAGTAAGGAAAAGAAAACAGAAGTTATTGCCGTCCGCGTTAACGGGGCACTCTTAGACCTTCCGAAGGGAAACGAATCTAAGCCGGCCGAAAGTTCAGCCCAGGAGATTACGCTTCAGATGCCTGAAGGGCTGGAAATACTGCGCCACAGCACCTCGCACGTCATGGCGGACGCGGTGAAAAAGCTTTTCCCGAACGCCAAACTCGCTATCGGTCCGGCCATTGAAAACGGGTTTTACTATGATTTTGACGTGGACAAGCCGTTTTCGCCGGAAGACCTTGTAAAAATCGAAAAGGAAATGGAAAACATCGTTAAATCCAAAAAACCTTTCGTCCGCAAAGAAGTTTCTCGCGACGAGGCATTGAAATTTATGGATAACAAAGGCGAGTTTTATAAAACCGAGCTTATCAGCGAACTGGGCGACCAGAAAATAACGCTATATCAGCATGGCGATTTCACCGATTTATGCCGCGGACCTCATATCCCGGATACCGGTTATGTCAAAGCGTTCAAGCTCCTTTCCGCTACCGGCGCTTACTGGCGGGGTGATGAGAAAAAGAAAATGCTCCAACGCATTTACGGGACGGTTTTTCCTTCCAAGAAAGAACTGGATGATTACCTGAAACACCTTGAGGAAGTGAAAAAGCGTGACCACCGCCGCCTGGGTAAAGACCTGGACCTTTTCAGCATACAGTATGACGATGCCGGCCCGGGGTTGGTTTTCTGGCATCCCAAAGGCGCCCTGATACGTAAGATTATAGAGGATTACTGGCGTGATGAGCACCTTAAAAACGGGTATGAATTAATCTACGCGCCCCATATCGCCCGGATCGGATTATGGAAAACCTCGGGACATTGGGACTTTTACAAGGAAAATATGTATTCACCCATGGATATTGACGGGCAGGAATATATTCTTAAACCCATGAACTGCCCGGGCCATATCCTGGTTTATAAAACAAGGATAAGAAGCTATCGAGATTTGCCCATCCGCTGGGCGGAGCTCGGCACGGTTTATCGCTACGAGCGTTCCGGTGTTTTGCAAGGGCTGTTCAGGGTGCGCGGGTTTACCCAGGATGATGCGCACCTTTTCTGTAGGTTTGACCAGATAGATGATGAAATAAAAGGCGTCATAAATTTCGGGCTTAATATCTTCCGCTCCTTCGGCTTTTCCGATTTCAAGATGGTGCTTTCGACACGTCCAACGGAAAAATACGTAGGGACCATCGAGCATTGGGATAAAGCCACAGCCGCCTTGAAGAAAGCAATTGAAGAAGTAGGCCTGCCTTATACCGTTGCCGAAGGCGAAGCCGTCTTTTACGGTCCCAAAGCAGATATACATATAAAGGATTCGCTTGGGCGCGAATGGCAGTGTTTTACCGTTCAGGTGGATTTCAACCTGCCGGAACGTTTTGACATGGTCTATACCGCGCAGAGCGGTGTACAGGAACGGCCGGTCATGCTTCACCGCGCTCTCATGGGTTCACTAGAGAGATTTTTTGCCATATTGATTGAGCACTACGGCGGCGCGTTTCCCATGTGGCTGGCGCCGGTACAGGCAATCGTCCTACCCGTGGTCGAATCGCAGCATAATTATGCCGTCCAGGTGAAAGACGCCCTGGCAAAAGTTGGAATAAGGGCGCAGGCGGATTTGAGGAACGAACGTTTGAGCCAGCGCATCCGCGAGGCGACCAACCAGAAGATACCTTATATGCTCGTGGTCGGCGACAAGGAAGAAGCTGATAAAACTGTTGCTGTGCGCGAGCGTACCAAAGGCGATTTAGGACAAATTAAACTAGATGCGTTTATCGAACAAATAAAACTGGCAGTGGAGAAAAAAGCGTAGAAAACAAGCTCAATTCTCGCTACTCTCTACTCGCTACTTAACAAGAAAGGAGGGATGAGCTATTCCAGAATTAAGGATTAACGAAAGGATACGGATAAAAACCGTCCGGCTGATTGACGAAAACGGGGTCCAGGTTGGCGTCATTTCTACGGATGACGCCCGTAAGATGGCTCGTGAAAGAGGGTACGATTTGGTGGAGGTTTCCCCCACGGCCGCCCCGCCGGTCTGCCGGATACTGGATTATGGAAAATATAAATATGCCGAGCATAAAAAGCTCCAGCAGGCGAAAAAGAAACAGCATAAGATGCAGATAAAAGAAATCAGGCTCCATCCGAGAACCGAAGAGCATGATTTTATGGTGAAGCTTAACCACACAAAGGAATTCCTGAAAATAGGCGACAAGGTTATTGTTTGCATGGTCTTCCGAGGCAGGGAAATGGCGCACCGCGAGTTGGGCGATAAATTAATGGACCGGTTTGTCAAAGAAACCGCCGATGTCGGCAAGGTTGATACTCCGATTTCCAGGCGCGGTTCACGGTTTTCCATGACCCTGGCCCCGCTCAAATAAAGTTTATATTAAAAGGAGAAAGTAATATGCCTAAGATGAAATCATGCAAGTCCATTGCTAAAAGAGTTAGAGTAACTGCCAGCGGTAAGGTAAAGCGTTTCGGCATGGGCAAGCGCCACATGCTCTCATCCAAAAACGGCAACTGGCGGAGAAAGAAGAGATTGGGGACTTTTATTAACAGGGTGGACGAGAAAAAAATCCGCACCGCGCTGGTTAATTATAGGTAAAGTAAAAAAAGGGAAGGAGCCGGGACTCCTTCCCTCTAACTTGGATAGACCCTGAACCACGCAGGGTTCAGGGCGGTGAACCCTCAGTGGTTCACCGTCTCTTTCCACTATCTACTTACAAAATAGGGGACAAGAAAACGGCTAGGCTTAACGAATTTCTTGGAGTTACACCTATAACCTCTTGAAAAATAAGGAGATAAAATTTTACATGGATTTTGAGATTCTCCAACTCTATATTTTATTGAATGTTATGGGTTTGTCAGTTTGTATCTGCTTGTTTTATAAGAAAGTAGGGCGGATTTTTCCGTCTCCGACCACTACCCCCCTACCCCACCCTATGCTCACGCTTTTACTACCTTAGGGGGAAAACTACTCTGCCTAAGGGGGTATCCATTACGACCATACCCTCTTATATTCCATACGGACAGAAG
>JACQZI010000029.1 GCA_016207825.1 Planctomycetota bacterium
CACAAAAGTCAAGGCTTTACCGGAGGGATAAGTCAAGCCGGTCTGCTTGCCAACGATATTATAACCCGATGACACGATACCGCTATATGCCCCCAAAATCTGCTCTTCCTCTGTGGTCAAGCCGAATGAATTATATTTCATGTTGACCGTGGAATCGTCATTACGCGCCTGTGTCATCTGGTATGCTCCGTTATAAGCAAATTCTTCCCATGTAGTGCCGATAACGCCGGTGGCTCTGGTGATAGTGCGTCCGGTAATCATATTCACGGCATTAAACGTCTGGACGATGACGCTTCCGTTAGGGTCTGTTTTCTGGGTCACGTTATTAGCCAAATCATATTGCCAATTGGTATGTATCCCGCCCGGCAAATATTCATCTGTCTGCCTGTCACGCGCGTCATATATCCAGCTTGAAATATTTCCTTTATCATCCGTCATTGAGGTTCTTCTGGAATTGTCATCCCACTCCTGCATAGTAACAATGGTATCAATGATATTCCCTGTTCCTTTTCCTCCTACACGCAAATCCTGCAAGGTTTTGCGTAAACGGGATAAACCATCCACGATACTATACGAGGTGTTGCCTTCCGCATCAATTAAGGATACCATATCGTTTCTGGAATTATACCCGAATTGGCGGGTCGCGTTATCGCCTGTCCGGGTGGTGCTTTTCAGGCGGTCTAATTCGTCAAAGACATTAGTGGTGGTATATTCCTGCGAAGGAGAATTCAAGATTTCCGTCTCAACCATCACTTCGGGATTGGAATTGGCATCCAGGGTAAGCTCCACCATATTCCCTTTGGCATCCTGTGTTTTTATGGGCCTGCCGAGGGCGTCATATTCTGTAATGGAATCGTGGTTAAGGGCATCCCGCACCAGTTCGACCAGCGAACGCTTGTTAAACTTATACTGAGTGGTTGACCACTCGCCTTGTGACGGCGGCTGTTGGGTTAATGGATTGCCTTTCCAGACCTGCGTTTCATAAACCCGCTCGGCTTCGTCACGGAGATATTTCGTTACACTCAATATGACACCGGCGGAATTCTTGCGCGTTACGCTTAAAGTGCTTCCGCAGGCGTTAAGCTCTATATCCGTCCGGTTGCCCAGGGCGTCTATTGAACCGACATACCTGCCGAACTTATCCCTCAAGGTAGTGTTTTCATATCCCCTGGGGTCAACTGTTTTTACGTGGTTACCGTTGGCATCGTAATAATTCTTATAACTGCCCCAGATGCTTGTGCCGTATCCATAAATTGTTTCCCAGGGAAGCCCGCGCTCGTCAAAAGACTTCTTTACCTGGTTGCCTTCCGGCTTGGTCAGTAAGTCCGCATTCAGGCACGGGTCGTATCCGATGCCGGTGGTGATATTCTGCGTGGCAGAAACCTGCTGGATATAAGAAGTAAGGTTATCCATGACACCGCGGATAAATGACGTCCGAATCCACTGCATATTATATTCATCCGGTGTCCCCGCGGGATTATCCGTGTTTTCTATATCCAGATAATCCATGACGCCGTTATCATTGTAGTGGAACATCTTACGGTATTTATTAGTAAACGGGGCGGGCGGATTAATCTGTTCCATTAAGCCGAGTGTACTAACCTGATATCCGGTGGTATTGCCCTTGGCGTCTGTTGAAGAAACTACGTCGCCGGCGGAGTTATAGTCTTGCGAGGAGGTAATCTGCTTTCCGCCTGTTGCCGAATCCAGGATGCTTTTCCAGAGGAAACCTTTACGGGTGGCATCCGTATAATAGTCAATGGCATTCATAAAGCCATCCGGGTCGGTGGAGCCCGTGGGCTGTCCGGAAGAATTCCAGCGGAAGAGTAAGTCGCGGGTTTGGTTTCCGCCCTGCGCGGCTAAGCCTAAGGTAACCACCGGGCAAACCAGTTTGACGGTTTTATCGGTACTCCTATCGGTAATGCCGTCATTGTTAAGGTCGCCTTCGGTAGCCTCTTCCCATTCATAGAAAAGGGTGCTTGTCTTTTGCAGAGGATTAGTATAGGTTTTCAAACGCTGGAAGCGTGATTCATAGGTCATTGATTCAATAATATCCGGCGGAGCCCCTGCTCCCGGAATGGGTTTTTGGGTAGAGCTAAGTAAATTCCCCCGTGCCAGGGGGTCAGAATTAGTTGTATCAAAGGCATTGACTATGGAGTTGCCCATCGGGAAAAACACGCCGGTAGTTTCATAATTGGCATTGCATGTAAAGGTGGTTGCATAAAACTCAGGCTCTTCCGGACGCAGGTTGGGGTTAGTATACTGCCTGATGGAGGTCATAAAACCGGAGGTATTAAAATATTCCTTTCTTAAGTTGCCGTTCATATCAAGTACTTCCGCATACTGCCCGTTGGCATCGACACCGTAAGAAATATGATAAACGCCGCCGTGCCCAAGCGTCTGCTGGATAGGTTTGCCTAAGTTTACGCTTAAGGTGCTCTGTTCATAGGTATTGGTTAAGAAAGTCTGCCCGGCATGGTCTTTCATGCTTTCCACCAGATAATCGGCATTAGAAAGCGTGCCCTGGTTATTCTGCCCTTCCGACAAATAGGCAATCGGGATGGTCTTGCCGCCGGGAATGGTCAGGAGATTAAAACAATGCTTGGCGTTAAATCCGAGTTCCCATGTCCGGTTTGCATAAACTTCAATAACGTGATACAATAATCCGTTAGAATAATAAACAAGCTGTAAAGCCCTGCCCCAGTTATCCGTGATATCAGTCGGGTAACAGGGATAAGAAGAATTATTATACTGGAAAACAAGGAAGGTGCCGGAAGGCGATTCCCATCTGGTAAGCCTGCCCAAAGCGTCGAAATAGCGCTTATCACCGAAGCGACCGGTCAGGATATATGTGCCATCTTGCTGTTTTTCCAGTTTGGCATATAGTCCCGCGGGCGCGGTATAGGAATTATCCGGATTTTTAGTAAAGCGGTCGGAGCGGTTATCGTGGTTATAAAGAATATCGCCGTTTATGGGAGTTGGGTCTAGCCATATTTCATAAGAATGGCTCCAATACGCCCCTAGCGCGCCCATGGAAGAAGGATTGCCGGTGCTCATGTAGGTAAGCGCAAAGAGGCGCGTGATGCCGTCATCCGTATTGCAATTCGGGAGTGAAGGCATGATTAACGGAACGACCTTGCCTTTTACGGACATGGGGAGCGATAAGGTAAGATTACCCAGATATGGATTGACGCCGACGCCTTCATAAACCTGGTTACGCGGCAAAGCCTGCATCGGCTTGGCGAAGAATGTGCCTGCCTGCCCGGGCTGGGCAGAAGAACTGCCTGCGGAGCCTCCGCGCACGTAAATATTATTGTTCGGGTCATTGGGATTTGATTCGTTATAATTATACTCCATGAACGCGGCGAAGAACTTGACGCGTCCTCCTGACGCACCGCCGCCGCCGTTCATAGCACTGTATGGTGCAGGCACGCCGCCGTTACCGCCATCCGCGTAGATTTTTCCCGTAACGGCAATCCTGTATGCCCTAAATAAGATACCGCCACCCGAACCGCCGCCCGCGCCGCCTGTGAAGAGGTCGTCGACCTGGATACCATCCTCACCGTCAGTGCCGCTGGCATCGATGATGCCCTGAACCAAGATAGTTTGAGCAGCATAAAGCAGGCAGACGCCGCCTTTGCCGCCGTAGGGATCAGCCGGGCCCGGAGGAACAACACTGCCGCCGTCAGAGCCCTGGGCAATATCGTCGAAATAAGCCGTGCCGCGCGCGGCACCGCCGGAATTAGGATTGCCGCCGCCCGCGCCGCCCGTGCCGCCGTATCCGCCACCGCCGCCGCCTTTTTCATAATCCGGCGCATCCAAACCATTAGTTAAGGTCGGGTCTTCTATCCCATTCAGGTTAGAATCGGTCAAATCTATCTTGCCGTTAACGCCAATCGTTATATTGCCATCGGTCTTCAAGTTTATTACCCCGCGTGATGTTGATTTCAATATCCCGTTAATCACGATATCGCCTTGAGCCTGGACTTCCCGGCCGCTGCCGGTCTGGAACTCCACGGTTACGCCCTGGTTAACGGTAAAATCTCCTACATTAAAATGTTCTCCGCCTATGGTGGTATTTGCTGTTATTGTCCAGTCCGCGCCCTGATGGTCGCCGCCGGTCAGGTTATCCCAGGTGTCCCTTGCGTCCAATAGAAGCTGTTTCTGGGCAATTGGATTAAGCACAGGGTCTAAACCGGCAACCTGGAAGGTAATATAATACGTGCCGGTAACCGTAGGTGTGCCGCTCAATAAACCGGTGGAGCTATTTAAAGTTATGCCTTCGGGCAGGCTGCCTGAAACAATAGTCCAGGTATAAGGAGCCGGTGCACCGCTTGCGCTTAAGGCAACGGCATAAGGAACGTTTTTATGGGAATAGGGAAGCGATTGCGTCGTAATATTAAAAGCGTAGTTAACCGTAAGGGAAAAATCCAGGGTTGGCTGGGCGCCCGGGAAATCGCTTAGCCTGAGCGTTGCGTTGTAAACTCCGGTGACCGTGGGTGTACCGGACAGTTTTGGCAACCCGGGGTATGGGTCGCTGGAATAAAAAGTATCCGCCTGGTCCCACCACCCGTAACCGGGTCCGCCATTGGTTGATATCAAACTGATTCCCGCGGGCAGGGTGCCGCTTATTATGCTGAAACGGTATCCCGAACATATGTAAGGCGGCTCGTATTCGTCATAGCCCCAGCAATCGTAAAGGATGCCGCCGGTGGCGCTGAGCGTATTATTGTAAGCGATATTTATGGTTGCCGAATTGAGGGGGCTTTGGGTGGTAATCACCAAAGCAGGGGCAATATAGATACTTAAAGGCTGGGTATCTTCCTGGCTGTCATTAGAAATAACTTTAATCGTAAAATTAGCCGTGCCGTTACTCTCCGGCGTACCGGTAATTGCGCCGGTGGATGAATTCAGGTTTAATCCGGCAGGCAATGAGCCGGAAAGAATAGACCAGGTATAGGGAGGGAGACCCCCGCTATAATTAAGCCCCGCGCTATAAGGGTGATTTACTTCCCCATCCGGCAAGGATGCGGTAGTGATATTAAGCTGGGGAATGGCTACGGTGAGAGAATAATCCCTGGTTACAATGACTCCGAGGTAATCCCGTATTTGCAGGGTAAAAAGGAATGTCCCGTATTGGGCGGGCGTGCCAACCAGTTTGGCTTGCCCCGGGTATGGTTCGTTGGTATAAAAAGTATCTGCCTGGTCCCACCACCCGTAACCGGGCCCGCCATTGCTCGTGGTTAGGCTCAAGCCTGCGGGCAATGTGCCGCTTATTATGCTCACGCGGTATCCTGAGCCGATGTAAGGCGGCTCGTATTCGTCATAGCCCCAGCAATCGTAAAGGATGCCGCCGGTAGAATTGATGGTAGTATTATAAGTGCCGCTTAAGGTTGCCGAAGGCAGAGGGCTCTGGGTGGTAATTGACAATGCCGGTGCGATATAGATGCTTAAGCTTTGGGTATCTTCCTGGCTGTCGTTAGAAACTGCTTTAACCGTAAAGTTACCGGTGCCGCTGGCTGTGGGTGTGCCGGAGATAACTCCGGTGGATGAATTGAGATTCAAACCGCCGGGCAATGAGCCGGTAAGAACAGACCAGGTATAAGGAGTGGCTCCGCCTACCGCCGTTAAGGTTTTAGTATACGCATAATTCACTTCGCCATCGGGCATTGAACTAGTCGTAATGTTTAATGGCTGCCCGTTAATGGTAAGCGAGAATTCTTTGGTAACCGGATCGTTTGGATAGCCTTTGGCTCTTAGAGTAAAGTTATATGTGCCTGCCTGGGTGGGTGTGCCGACCAGTTTAGCTTGTCCGGGATATAATGATGTATAAAAGTTATCTGCCTGGTCCCACCATCCATAACCGGGTCCGCCATTGGTCGTGGTTAGGCTTAATCCCGGAGGCAGGCTCCCGGCGGTCAATTCCCAGACATACCCTGAACCGATGTAAGGGGGTTCGAATTCATCATAGCCCCAGCAATCAAAGAGCGTGCCATTCGCGGCGTTTATCTGGGTGTTGTACGCGGAATTAACCTGCCCGCTGGGCAAGGGGCTGTTGGTGGTAATGGTAATCGGGTCGGCAAAGGCAAGGGAATTCACCGCAAAGACGCAAAGAATTGCCAGAGAAATTACCAGGGCAGTTGACAATTTGGTTTTGTTCAACATGGACAATCTCCTTTATATATAATATAATGTAAATGATTTACGAAAAGATTGAAATGGAGTGATTGACCGGAAGAGGGATTCCCTCTGAGGGAACAAGAACTTTCCAAGATATTCCTTTCTCGAAATATCTTATATCAACGTTGTCGTACTTTAAGCTGTAAGATATAATTCAATTTAGTCAGTCGTAGCGTATACTAAATTGGGATGCGCTCCTTGTCAAGAAATTTTTATTGTTCAGGTAAAATATTTTCGCCGCATTCTCTCAAAACACTGCCGCGCTTCACGATCTTGCTACCCGCTGATGAGGGCCGCCCACCACTAACTTATAACCTGTAACCGGTAACCTGCAACACCTTTTATTGCTCATCTATATTTGACATACTTTTTTTATTTTAGTATAATCAAGTCAAGTTGCGTGAGTTTTAGTTGAGGAGAAAGTTATGGGAATGTTTTTCTATTTCGACTGGACATGGTGGCTGATGATTCCCGCCATCTTAATCGCTTTATACGCCCAGATACGCGTCAAGACCACTTACGCGAAATATGCCCAGCGGACTGCAAGTTCCGGGATTAATGCCACTGACGCGGCGCGCCAGATACTCGACCAAGCCGGCCTCGCCGATGTCCCGATAGAACATGTTCCGGGAAACCTGACCGACCATTACGACCCTCGTGAAAGAGTATTGCGGTTATCAGATACCGTATATAACAGCCGTTCATTAGCCGCCTTGGGCGTTGCCGCGCACGAAGCCGGACACGCCATCCAGCACCAGCAATCATATACACCGCTGGTATTCCGGAACGGAATCGCTCCGGTAGTAGCTTTCGGCCAGCATTTATGGTATATCATACTTCTGGGAAGTATTTTTATGATGTCAACTTATCGGGGTTGGCCGGTTTGGATGCTTGATGTCGGGATAATAGTAATGACCGGAGTGGTTGTCTTCCAGGTTGTGACCTTGCCGGTAGAATTTAATGCCAGCAAGCGTGCTTTGGTGTTATTGAAAACAAACGGCATTGTTTTAGAGAGTGAAATCAGTGATGCCCGGGCGGTTTTGAATGCGGCTGCTTTTACCTATGTTGCCGCAACACTCTCTTCAATCTTGATGCTTCTGCGTTTGATTTTAATCCGGCGGTCCCAGGATTGATTTAAATTATATTTCATAATAAGGAGGCAGAGAATGAGCCCAGCAAGACATTCGATTAATCAACACACCAAAGGCATCTCGCATGGACTTGGCGGTTTTCGCGAGATAGTGATTTCGTCCAACAAGCTCGTCATGATGTATTCCGAACATATCTGGCATCCGCCTACAGATGTCTACGAAACCTCCGAAGAAATAATCATTAAATGCGAGATTTCCGGCATAAGCCAGGATGATATCGCCATTAATATCGAAGAAAATAAAGTCGTGATTAAAGGAATCCGGTCGGATTGTGATAAGCGGCCAAAGCGTGTTTTTAAACAGATGGAAATAAATTACGGCGCCCTGGAGAGGGTAATTGCTTTGCACGGTTATGTCGAGCCGGAGCATGCTTACGCCTCATACAGGGATGGTTTTCTGGAGCTGGTTATACCGAAAAACAACCAGCCATCATCGTGTAAAACAAAACAGATTAAAATTAAAAAATAATTTGGAGCAAAAAAGATGCCTGACGAAAATGACGGAAAAGATATTGAAGCGGCATTGCCTGTGGTTCAGGACCGCCTGAAAGAAGGAACGGTTGTTGAATTGGCGATTTTATCTTCACGCGATATCGTCCTGTTCCCCGGAGTCCTCATGCCTTTGTTAATTAGTGATTCCGAGTCGTTAAGCCTGATTGATGATGTCTTGGGCGGCGATAAATCATTCGGCCATATCACGATGAAAGGGACTGCCGAACAGGAGGATGATACCAGGGCCTATAACTTATATGAGTATGGTTGCCGCGCGGTCGTCTTGAAAATGCTGAAGATGCCCGACGGCAAAGCGCGTATTTTGGTCCAGGGCGGCGAAAGATTTAAGCTCGTTGGCATGGTCCAGCACGAACCTTATCTTAAGGCAAAGGTCCAAATCATTCAGGATGTCGTGGAAAATTCAGATGAGCTGCTTGCCTTAACACGCACTGCTACCAATGTTTTTATCAATGTCATCAAACAGGTCCCTTATTTGCCGGTGGAAGAACTGCAAATGGCGGCCATGAATATTACTTCCCCGGTGTTGCTTTCTTATCTGATTGCCGCAAACATGAATTTCCCTGTCCAGGAGAAGCAGAAAATACTTGAAGAAAACGATGTCAAATTGAAATTGGAGCGTATCATCCGGCTTCTCAACCGCGAAATGGAAGTCATCCAGTTGGGCAGTAAAATCCAGAACCAGCTGCAGAGTGAAATAACAAAAGCGCAAAAAGACCAGCTCCTGCGTGAGCAGATGCGCATCATACAGCAGGAACTGGGCGAAGAAGACGACCACTCCCGTGAAATGAAAGAACTTAAGGAAAAAGTTGAAAAAGCCAAACTGTCTCCCGAAGCCCAGAAAGCGGCGGATGAAGAGATTGCTCGCCTGGCGCGTATTTCTCCTGCTTCGGCTGAATATAGTGTTTCCCGGACATATCTGGACTGGCTTGTTACACTGCCATGGTCTGCCTCAACGAACGACATGCTGGACATAAAAAAGGCGCAGAAAGTCCTTGACGACGACCATTACGGCCTGGAAAAGGTGAAGGAAAGGATTCTTGAATACCTTGCCGTCAGGAAACTTAAAAACGATATGCGCGGGCCAATACTCTGTTTCGTCGGGCCTCCGGGTGTCGGTAAGACATCGCTGGGTCGTTCGATTGCCCGTGCTTTGGGAAGGAATTTTTACCGTATGTCCTTGGGCGGAATCCGGGATGAGGCGGAAGTCCGCGGCCACCGCCGCACCTACGTCGGCGCTTTGCCGGGCAGGATTATCCAGGGCATCCGTAAAGCCGGTTCCAATAACCCAATTTTTATGCTGGATGAAGTCGATAAAATCGGGCAGGATTTCCGGGGCGATCCTTCAAGTGCCCTTCTGGAAGTGCTTGACCCCGAACAGAATTTTTCCTTTTCCGACCATTACTTGGAAGTTCCTTTCGACCTTTCCAAGGTGATGTTCATTACCACGGCCAATATCCTGGATACCATTCCCCCGCCGTTACAGGACAGGATGGAAATACTGGAATTGCCCGGCTATACCGAGGAGGAAAAAATAAAAATTGCCCAACTGCACCTGATTCCGAAACAACTGAAGGAACACGGTTTGGATGAAAAGGATTTTACCATAGATGAATCAGCCCTGTGTAAAATAATCAGTTCTTATGCGCGTGAATCGGGCGTCCGCAACCTGGAAAGGGAAATTGCCACTCTCTGCCGTAAAATAGCCAAGGAAAAAGCCAGCGGCAATAAATTCGCCAGGAAAATCACGGCTAATAATGTCGCTGACTTTTTAGGACCCATCAAGTATTTCCAGGAAATCGCCGAACGCACCAGCGAACCCGGCGTGGCAACCGGACTGGCCTGGACCAGGGTCGGAGGTGATATCCTTTTTATAGAAGCCACACGCATGAAAGGGAATAAAGGTTTCATGCTTACCGGCCACTTGGGCGAAGTGATGAAAGAATCTGCCCAGGCGGCTTTGAGTTATATCCGGGCGCATGCCAAGAAGTTTAAGATACAGGAAGATTTCTTCAGGGAATCAGATATCCATGTCCATGTCCCGGCCGGGGCGATTCCGAAAGACGGCCCTTCCGCCGGCGTGACCATGGCGATTTCGCTGATTTCGCTCTTGACCAACAGGCCCGTCCGTTCCGATGTCGCTATGACAGGGGAAATTACCCTGCGCGGGAAAGTGCTGCCGGTTGGCGGGATAAAAGAAAAGGTGCTTGCGGCAAAAAGCAGCGGCATTAAGACGGTGCTCCTGCCCAAAAAGAACATGAAAGATATCGAGGACATCCCGCTCCGGCTGACCAAAGGACTTCATTTTGAATATTTGGACACCATTGAGCAGGCGGTCAAAAAGGCTTTTAAATAATGAACAATATCAAAAAGACACTGGTGGTCGTAATGGCCGGCGGCAAAGGCGAGCGCCTGGAGCCTTTAACCCGCGACCGCACCAAGCCGGCTGTTCCATTCGGCGGGATTTACCGCATCATTGATTTTACCTTAAGCAACGCCCTAAACTCAAATTTCCGGAAGATTATCGTTCTGGTCCAGTATAAATGTAATTCCCTCAACCGCCATTTGCGTGATGGGTGGAATTTCCTTTCCCCGGAATTGGGTGAATACGTGGAAACCATCCCGCCCCAGCAGCGTATCAGGGACACCTGGTACCTGGGCACCGCGGATTCGGTTTACCAGAATATTTATTCAATCGAAAAGGAAAACCCGGCATACGTGATTATCCTTGCCGGCGACCACGTTTACAAAATGAACTATGCGGAAATGCTCGCTTCTCACATTGAAAAAAACGCCGATGTCACGGTCGGCGCCGTTCCTGTTCCTTCGGAATTGTCTCCCCTTTACGGTATTATCGGCGTGGATTCATCAAACCGCATTACCGCCTTTCAGGAAAAACCGCACAGTAATCCGATAACAAAGCATGATAACCCTAAAATGTGCCTGGCATCGATGGGTATCTACATATTTACCACCTCTATTCTGTATGAAACTCTCGTGGCCGATGCGAAAAATGAAAAAAGCACGCATGATTTCGGGCGTGATATTGTCCCCGGCCTTCTCGGCAAGAAACAGCTTTATGTCTACCCATTTACTGATTCTAAAACCAACGGGCCGGGATACTGGCGCGATGTCGGGACCATAGACGCATATTACATGGCGAATATGGATTTGGTTTCGGTCTCGCCTGAATTTAATTTATATGAACCGGAATGGCCTATTTACACCTACCGGACCCCTGCGCCGCCGCCTAAATTTGTCTTTGCGCAGGAAGGACCGGATGCCCGGCGCGGAACGGCGCTTGATTCGCTCGTCAGCCAGGGTTCGATCATCAGCGGCGGCCGTGTGGAGCGCTGCATCATATCGCCCAACGTCCGGGTAAACAGCTATTCCAATATATTCGGCTCTATTCTCTTCGAAGGCGTCGATGTCGGACGCCGCGCCAAGATAAAAAATGCCATCATCGATAAGAATGTTAAAATACCGGCCGGCATGGAAATTGGCTATGACCTGGAAAAAGACCGCAAACGGTTTGCCGTCAGTGAAGGCGGTATCGTAGTAATCGCCAAAGAGCAGCATTTGTAAATACGGAATGAATCCAAAAGCATTGCATAAAATCGGTTACGGAATGTATATCGTCTCTTCGCGTAAAGGAGACAGTTTTAACGGACAGATTGCCAATACCGTTTTCCAAATTACCTCCGAACCCCCCACCATTGCGGTAAGCATCCATAAGAAAAACCTCACCCATGAATATATTTCCGAAAGCAATGTTTTTACCGTTTCCGTCCTGAATAAGGATACCCCGATTAAACTTATCGGAACATTCGGGTTTAAATCAGGGCGTGACCTGGATAAGTTCGAAGGCGTCAAGACGAAAACCGGGGTGACCGGCGTCCCGATTGTTCTTGATAATACCCTGGCTTACCTGGAAGCCGAAGTCATCAAGTCCGTTGATGTGGTGACCCATACTGTTTTTATCGGCAAGGTGGTCAATGCAGAAGTCATACAGGATGAGGAAGGCATGACCTATTGCTATTATCATGAAGTAAAAAAAGGGAAAGCGCCATCCACCGCCCCGACGTATGTTGCTGCGGTGGATAACGCGCCTAAGCAAAAGGAGGGAACCAAAATGGATAAATATGTTTGCAAAGTCTGCGGCTACATCTACGACCCGGAGAAAGGAGACCCCGATTCCGGTATAAAGCCGGGCACCGCCTTCCAGAATATTCCGGATGACTGGGTCTGTCCGGTCTGTGGCGTCGGTAAATCCGAATTCGAAAAAGTTTAATCCTTTATAATCTCAAACCGGTATGTGGTTCATCGGAGTGTAACGACGTCTCTTTAGGGATGGTGAAATAATAAAAAAGGAGTTTGATATGGCCGCGAGATTACAGGTGTACAAATGCGAAATATGCGGGAACATCGTTGATGTATTACACGAAGCCAAAGGCGATTTGGTATGCTGTGGCAAACCTATGAAACAAATGGTGGAAAATACCGTCGATGCTTCAAAGGAAAAGCATGTCCCGGTCGTGGAAAAAACCTCTTACGGATTCTTGGTAAAAATCGGCAGTATGCCCCACCCCATGGAAGAAAAGCATTACATCGAATGGATTGAAGTATTGGCCGATGGCCGGGTCTGCCGCAAGTTCCTAAAAACCGGAGACAAGCCCGAAGCCGAATTCTACCTCAAGGCGGAAACCGTTACCGCCCGCGAATACTGCAACCTCCACGGCCTGTGGAAAAGCTAAGGGCAATTAGTGTCACTCATTGGGGTTTTCCACCCTGCCCATAAAGAGGATGCTGTTGGTCTTGGTATCGCGTATCAGGAATATAAACGGATGATCTGCCCAGAAAGTCGTTTTTTCTTCAGGCATTGCAGTTGCTTCCATTGTCACTGCCGTTGCCGCCGCGGCCTCGGTGCCTTCCTCGTTAACCTCCACAAATGCTTTGTGGATTACACTGGTGATAAAAAAATCCTTATTCCCGTTCATTCCGGAAAAATCAGCCTTTCCGAAGCTGAACGCATCGGTCATTCCCATTGTCTTAAGGATTCCGCTTAACTCAATATCTTTGGTGAATTTCAGTTGCGGGAAGCCGACCTCCACTGTTTGCTTCTTCATGACTTGCAGCCATTTATCCAATTGTTCGGGATTCAGGGCTTTTTCGAGGCCTGCTAATCCGTTGACATTATCCGGAAGCAATACCGCCATGGCCAAAGAGCTGTCGCGGTAAGGCATCTCCAGTATCCGCATGTTTTCCAGTCGGGCGTAATTGAATTCATTTTCCTGCTGCATCATAAGAGTTTCAATATATTTATCTTCGGCGAGTTGGAAGTTGAGGTTTTTGGTCCCTTCCTTATCAAATATAAACTGCCATTTTCCCTTAAAGTAAATCGCATTTGTCAAGACTAGCCTTGTCGCCTCATTTAGAACTCCTTCTTTCAATAGTTCCTTGATTTTATCCTTGGTCTCTTTTTCCACCCAGCTATTGATAGCCTGGCGCGATTCCTCGGTTGCCTTTTCAAAATCAACTTCCATTAATTCCACTCCGTAAAAATTCTTGGTCGAATCCAGGAACGCCGGCAGGAAATTATAGCCTTTCTGCCCCCAAAGCATGTTGGCGACGTTTAGCTCATATCCTTTTTTATCCGGTCCATTAAACTCCTTGTTAAGTTGGGCGAAAGCCTCGTGGAGTATTTCCGGGTCGGTTTCAAAGTAAAGGGTTTTTGCCATCTGTTTAGCGGTTTCATTTTTGGCGCCGGCATAGGCCATGGCCAGTGCGCTTGAAATGCTGTATGGAGAAAAGAAAAGGTTGCCTTTTTCCGCGCGCAGCATTCCGTAAAGGCCAAGGGCGAATTTGTTATTGTAGGCTACGACCTTGTTTACATCGGACGCTTTTTTCTTTGATTCTGGCTCTTCTTTTTTGGGAGAATTTTTTGCGGGTTCCGCTATTGGTTCGGATTTTTTAGCCAAATCCATTCCACAGCCTTCACAGCGGTTAAGTTTCTTCGAACACTTCTGGCAGTAGGTGTCCGCATTGTAAAATATTTCCGTCTTGCAGAAGGCGCAATGGCCGATTACCGCGGCTTTGAAACGGCTTTTGCATTCCTTCGAGCACCAATCCGCCTGTAGCGCGGTATTGTATAAGAGAACCCCTGTTACGGCCAGCATCCCCAAAAACGCCGTGGTTATCATTCGTTTTATCATATATCCTTCCATCTCCACTATTTATAATCATTCAGGCGCACCTAAAGGTTGGCTGCGTAATTTCTAACACCGTCTGAATATCAACTCTCATCATACCAAATCTTGTCAAAAAATAAAGTTTTAAGATGAATTTATTTCGGGCAGCAGGAAGCTTCTTTCTTATCTAAAATCCGCCCATAGGTATTTTCACTTGACAAAGCACGGTAACAAGCTATAATTAACTGGAAACACACTTAAAGGAATAGATATGGGAATGAAGGAAAACGAGCTTCCAAAAACGGTAAAAGATGAAATCACTGATGACGGCATGCCGTTTTTCGAGCTTTTCGGCCAGGACGAGAAATACCACGTGGAAAAAAAGCTCGGCAAAGGCGGCATGGGCGAAGTGCTTTCCGTGGTCGATAAAAATATCCAGCGTAAGGTGGCGCTGAAGCTGATTATCAGAGATAAAGCCTCTGATGCCTCCAGCATGTCCCGTTTTATAGAAGAAGTCCAGATTACCGGCCAGTTGGAGCATCCCAATATCGTCCCGACCTACGAGCTCGGAAAAACAAAAGACGGTAAGATTTATTATACCATGAAGCTGGTCAAAGGGGTTACCCTGGAAGCTATCATCGATTCTCTTAAGGAAAAGAAATCCACTCATAGTATCCAGCAATATTCTTCGAACAGACTCCTGCAGATATTTATCCAGGCATGCAACGGCATTGCTTTTGCCGCCAGTAAAGGCGTCGTCCACCGCGATTTGAAGCCGGAAAACATAATGGTCGGTGAGTTCGGCGAGGTCTTGATAATGGATTGGGGTCTGGCCAAGGTCCTCGGCAAATCCGAGCGCAAAGGTGGTGTCGCTAAAGTCGAAGGCGTCCGGGAAAGCGGTATGGTGACCAAAACAATGGATGGGACGGTCATGGGCACTCCTGCTTATATGCCCCCGGAACAAGCCGCCGGTGAGGTTTCCGAAATCGACGCGCGAAGCGATGTCTACGGCCTGGGCACCATCCTTTACCAGATACTTACTTTTACTCCCCCATATGTCAATAAGGATATCGATAAGGTTTTGGAGGCGGTGGTGAATAAACCCGTAACGCCTCCCAGAAAACGCAATCCCGTTAACCATATCCCGAAAGAGCTGGAAGCCGTTTGCCTTAAGGCCATGGCAAAAAACAAAAGCAAACGCTATGCTTCAGCCCAGCTTTTGGCCGCGGATATCCAAAGCTACCTGGAGGGCAAATCCGTCTCGGCTCTTCCTGATGCTCTTCTTGTCAGGGCGGTTAAATGGGTCAAGCGGAATAAAATCTTGAGCGGCAGTATCGCCGCTATTGTCTTGGTTACGGCCGGGCTCTATGGAGGACTAACCTACCTGCAATACTCGCAAAAACAGGCGGAAATCCGGAATAACTTGAGCGAGGCGGAAGAGTTTGTATCGCAAAATGATTATGAAAAGGCGTTGGAATCCTATAATAAAGCTTTGGGGCTGGATCCGGATAATGTATTTGCAACGATTGGAGCCGGGGATTGCAAAGAAAAACTATCTTCCTTGGCCGAAGAAGAGAAAAAACACGCCGTCGAATCCGAACGCAGCAAAAAGATATCCGAACTCCTCGCGCCGGCCCGGGCGTTTAAAGAGGCGGGCGATAAACTATTGCAGGAAGAAATAAAGCCGATAGAAACGATTCTCTTTAAAACGTTTACGGCTGAAGAAGGCCACAAAATAGACCACGGGAAATATTACAAGCAATGGCTGGAAAAACAGGAGATAATCAAGGAAAAATATGATAAGGCCATCCAGAATTACCAGTCCGTTTACCAGCTTAACCGCGATAACGAAACCGTCAACAAAGACCTCTCCGGGATTTACCGGATCTATTTCGATTGGGCGGAAAAGGTGAATGACTATAAGCTGGCCGAGATTTACGGGCAATTGCTGGCGCTATATGACCGCAAAGGAATTCATGCGGATTACTTGAAAGGCGCCGGCCGCCTTAAAATCACGAGCAACCCACCGGGCGCGGAGGTTTACCTCTTCAGCCTGAAAGCCACTGCTGATAAACGCCTCTCACCCGAAGGATTTAATACTGTGGAGATGGCATTGCAGGACCTTTCTAAGGTCCAATCTCTCAAGCTTGGACAGACCCCACTGGATTGGAAGGATTTGGAAATGGGCTCTTACCTGGCCGTTCTCCATAAAGATGGCTATGCGGATACGCGCTACCCGGTTTTTATCGAGCGAAAGGAATCGGAAATTGCGGATGTCCGCCTGCTCAAGGAATCGGAAATTCCGGAAGGCATGGTTTATGTTCCGGCCGGTGAGTTTTTCCCGCTATTAAATTTGAATGCCAAAGTTATCCTTCCGGGATTTTTAATCAGTAAATATGAAGTGGCTTATGGTGAGTATGTGGAGTTTATGAATAACTCGGATAAAAAAGGTTCTGAAGAAATGATTGACTATTGTAAAAGGATGAAAATTGATTCCTTTGTTGTAGATGCGGAAGGCAAATATGCGCTTAGGAACAGCGTTTTGGAACGCATTCCCGTTGCGTATCTGGTGCCTTCCCAGGCAATGGTTTATGCCATGTGGAAATCGGACAAAAAAGGAGGCAAATATCGGCTGCCGACTATGGATGAATGGATAAAAGCGGCGCGCGGGGCGGATAAACGCCTTTACCCCTGGGGTAATGTCGCAAACAGCATCTTTGCCAATATCTCAGAAGGCGCAAAAGAGACATACCCGGAATTCGCCGGCAGTTTCCGAATGGATTGTTCGATCTATGGGGTTTATGATATGGCTGGAAACCTTTCGGAATGGACTTCTGACTATAAAACAACTTCCGGCCAGAAGTATCATTACGTCAAAGGCGGTCGGATCAATTGGGAAATTAAAAATTGCGGAATTGATAATACGCAACTATATCAGGATGCTTTCCATACTTTCGAAGTAGGTTTCCGTTTGGTAAAAGAAATAGAATAAAGGAGGAAGATATGAAAGACAGGCAGCTCTTGGCAAAAACCATCCCGGCGATGGTATTGGCCGCCCTTATCCTTATGGTCGGGTGCGCCGTAAAAAAGACGATAGAGTCTCCCCCGCCGCTGAGGCCGGCCGTTCAGGGCAGAACCTTTGTGTTGGACGAAATCAAGTTTTTCGAAGCGAGCAAAGCCGAAGTCCCGGACGCAACTAAAAGAAAGTATTCGTTTGAGTTTGACCGTGATTTGAGCCGCTATGTTTATTTTGAGCTGACCGTGCAAAATAAACTGTATGGTAAACAGGATAACAAAGTGAAAATTGATGCGAAATATTATTACCCGGATGGCAATCTAATGGGCGAACCGGTCCTGGAATACACCATCCCGCAAAGCTGGGATGTGGCCTTACTTCACCAGGGCTATGGATGGGATGAACCGGGCCAGTGGCCGCTCGGCACGTACAGGGTCGAGTTTTTTACCGGCGGGGAAAAATTAGGCGAAAAATCTTTTACCGTCTTCGAAACTAAAAAGCTCGGAAAGGGCCAAAAAGATGCTGAGAAAACCTGGACGAGTGGCAAGTGGGGTTTTGAAGTGACTCTTCCGTCTGAATACGATATGGATATTTTGGATAAGCCCGAAGGCATCCTTATCGCCCGGTTTTCTGATGGACAGGGCACTGTCAGGGGCATTATTGCCAAGGAGGATTCTGAAGGCAGGGCCGATGACTACCTGAATGACGTTATTGCGATGCTTAAGGAAGATAGTGATATCGAAGTAGTCAAAAATCCGAAGGGCAATAAGTCCGCGACGGTAGTTTATATAAGCAATATCAACGGCACGGATTACCAATACTATGCCCGGGTGATAGATATTGGCGGTGCCAAGTTCCGGGTTGTGTTTTATTGCCGGAAAAACATCTACGAGGAACACAACGACATTTTTGAAGAATACGCCGACACGTTGGAAGAGCTGGAATAATAAAAACCGCCTCTTGAGCGTCGGGACAATTCCAGCTTCTTTTGGGATACGGGATACTACTATATTTTAATATCACCTTAAATTTGATTTATTTGTTTATATGTCTATAATAAAGCCATGAAATACAAACTGCTTTTACTGCTGATTTTACCGTTTGTCGTAATGCTTTTTACCCCGCCGGCCTATCCGGCGGATGATGCAAAACAAGAGGCCGATAATTCCGCGCTAAAAGCCGATACCCAAAAACTAATCACTGAACTCGGCTCGGACGACTGGGAAACGCGTGAAGCCGCCCAAAAATCCCTGGAAACACTGCCGGATAGCAACCCGAGGCTCAATCTGGATGAGTTTGAAGCATCAATCGAGGATGCCGTCAAAAACGGCGATGCCGAAGTCAGCATACGCGCTAAACACATACTCAAAGTGATTGAAACAAGGAAACGGGCACGTTTCTCCAAAAGCTTCTTGGAAAAATTCCCGGATATCTATTCCGAAATAGGCGGCATGGACGCAGTTGATAAATTCGCCGTATTTAAAAAAGTGATAGAAAGCAAAGACCTTCCCCCGGAAAACACTTCCGGCGATGTCGCCGTGCTAATCAACGAAATCCTTTCGGATGGCGGGGCTGGCTTGGAATTAGGGCAAAAATACGAGATACTCGGCCTGGTCAATAAACCGGAGTGGCGCAATGCCGTTCGCCAGTCCATGTCGGGCATCAGGAAACTTGTCAGGGATACCGATCAATCCGTATCCTCCTATGCTATCAGTTCCCTCAGCAATATGGGCGATAAAGAATCGCTTCCCCTGATACGCGAATTGCTGGAGGATAAAGACGATAATATACGTTCCTCCGCCATCTATGCCATTTTGAATTTGGGGGATAAAGAATCACTTTCCCTAATACGTAAAATGCTTGATGATAAAGACGAGAACGTGCGCCGCGCCGCCTTAAGCGCTCTGGGCTCATTTTCTGATGCCGAATCACTCCCAAAAATACGCCAAATGCTTAAGGATAAAAGCGAAAATGTGCGCTCCTCCGCCGTTTATGCCGTTTTAAATCTTAGAGATGCCGAATCCATCCCTGAACTGCGCAAGATGCTTGAGGATAAAAGTTGGAATGTAAGGCAGTCCGTTATTACTACCCTTGCCGGGCTTAACGACAAAGAATCCATCCCCCAAATACGCAAATTGCTCGAAGATGAAAATATGCAGGTCCGCGCTTCTTCCGTGCGCGCACTCGGCGCTTTCGGGGATAAAGAATCCCTCAGCTGGATACGCCAGACGCTTAAAGATAAAGATATCTCTGTGCGCAGCGCCGTTGCGGAAGCGCTCGGCGAGTTGGAGGATAAGGAATCCATTCCCGAAATACGCGGGCTGCTTGAAGACACTGATGCTTACGTGCGCGGCTCCGCCATCGAGGCGCTTAATCGTTTGGAGGATGCCGAGTCCCTTCCCAAAATACGAAAGATGCTCGAGGATGAAAATATATCTGTGCGTATTTCCGCCGTAATTGCCCTTAACTCGTTTGTTGATGCAGAATCAATACCCAAAATACGCAAGTTGCTCGATGATGAAAATGCAGCTATGCGCCAGACTGTTTTCAGTGCCCTGGCCGGGCTTGGTGACAAGGAATGCATCCCCCGGATACGCCAGCTGCTTAAGGCGGAAGATTATAATACGCGCGGCTCCGCTATTGACGCCCTGGGCGAACTGGACGATAAGGAATCCATTCCCGCGATACGCGAATCGCTCGACGATCAAAATGAGTATATCCGTTACTCTGCCGTAGAGGCGCTTGGCAAACTAGGCGATAAAAAATCCATTCCAAAAATGCGCGAATTTCTTAAAGGCGAAGATGAAAACATGCATTGCTGTGCCGCCCGTGCCTTGGGGGAACTGGGCGACATGGAATCCTTGCCCGAGGTCAGAAAACTCCTTAAAGAAAAATCACCGTGTCATTGCATTATCAGCGCGCTTGGCTCGTTCGGCGACGAGGAATCCATTCCAGAAATAACGCGCTTCCTGGAAGATAAATCCTTTTATAAACGCGGCTGGGCGGCGATTGTGCTGATAGAGCTTGGCGTGAAAGACAAAGCCACCGAAAAGGAAATCAAGGATATTAAATTGTGCCAAAGGTATTATAAAAAGCGCGCCCGGGCGGCGCTGAATAAACTTAAGGCGCCTAGACCAGAATAAATATATAAAAAACGTCAAAGAAATATATATTTTCTCGCATTCCCGCTCTTTAATATGGTATACTATTTAAATGAAAAACCCATTCGTTTTAGCAACCACAATATGGTTCGGTTTCGCAGGGCTGATTCTTCTGTCATCCGTCGGTTGCGGGGATGTGAAGCTAAAAGCCCCGGATGAAGCCAAAATAAAAGAATTTGACAGTTGGCCCGGCGCAAAGGCACAAGAGTTCCTCAAAGCCCAGATAAATAAGAAAAAGGCGGATAATCCCAATAATGTCATTGAAGCCTCCCAAATAAAACCCGTGGATTATAACTGGCACAAGACTTTCTTCCCTGATTACGCCGCGTATGATGTCACCTACTCTTTAATCGACCCGCGGGATAATCAAGTGTACGCCTACATAAACGAACGTATTAGCATCGATAAAAAAGGCAATCGGCTCACTCCCGTCCAGGTTCCTTACGTCTTAAAATACCCCCAAATACAAGGCGCGCCTTTCCAAATAAAGACTAGAGAAGACGCCTTAAAATGCGCCGATGAATATGTAAACCTACTTTTGGAAAAAGCCTTAAAACCGGCGGACCTGAAAATCACTCAGGAAAACGATGGCAAACAAATATGGCTTATCAGTTACCGTGCTGAAGCCCCCGCTCAGGAAACGGAAATCGTCCTTTGGGAATTCAGGCTGGTTACGGATGCACAGGGAAAACTCATAACCGCGCAGGGCTCCTGCACATTTCCGGAGACGGATATAATAAAAGACCCTCGCTAAGACTGGAAGAAATAAACTTGAGCGAAGCGTAATCCCGACCGTAAGTGTCTGGCAATTCTGGCTCCACCATATTTAATCAATCAGCCAACCCTTTCGCAGAAAGGGACAAATTATTTCCTGAAGACACCATTCTACTTTAAATTGATGGATGTTCCCCGAAATGTAGTCCAGTAGGCGTCCCGAGAGGGGGAAATGAAAGGGAATGGCCATAACTGACCGCACTGTAATGGTCAACGGGTACATACAACCCGTATCCTTTTTGGAGTTTTTGAGTCGGCATTAAATTCGGAAGGGGTGGTTTCCTGTATCAGATGCTATTCCTTCAGCTTTTTAACCTTGCCAAAATGGCGCGGTTGATGGATATCCCGGAAAAATCATCGTTGGCATAAACGGCGAAACCGGATTCCTTATTCTTTGCCTAAGACATTCGCGCTGTTTTATACAGCTCTCCCAGAAAACCGGTGCGGGTCACTATATCGGCCAGATTGATTTTCCGGGCGTGCTCTGAACCATCAAGCTCGTTTGTCATATTTTGTCCTGGCGTAATTCCGGTAGCGCTCCCCTTAAAAAATTAGCACGCTACCGAAGCATTTAATTACTGGTAGAATATCGTTATTACTGGGGTTGTCAAGTGAAATGGATTGTCCTGCCACCCGCCCGTATACGGATTAAGCCCTCTAGTCCCGCTTTCCCTCCCGGTGTATCATGAAGATATTTTATTTGACCAGCCAACCAATGCTATGTATATTATACAGAAAATAAATAACTGTTATATACAAGGAGCTTGAACATGAGAAATGCGCTTTTTTCGGCTTTATCAACGGTAATATTTTTTTCAATGGCGTGTGCTGGAAACCCTTCCCAGCCGCCGGAAAGCAAACCCCAATTTTCGGAAACAGTAAAAAATCAAATAACGCCGGAAAAAGGGCGTGCGGAGCTGAAAATCCCTGAAGAGCTTTTGCGACGGGCTTGTCAAAACGTCGGTTACGGCGATAACATACTCGGTTTTACCGGGGAACAAATAGAGAGCCATCCGGGCAAGGCTTACCGGTTGGAATCCGTGCCCAAGCTCTTCGGTGATATAACCAAACTCCCCCGCTTCAGCGGGCGTATTTCCGAAAGTTTACTGGAAAATCCGGAGGATTTTACCGCTGCCGCAGTCTGCGGGTTTTCCCTGCTCAGTGTCTTATCCGGGGTCGGTGTTCACGCGCCCGGAGAAGACTGGGGAGTTGATTGGATACCGGAAAAGGCCGTCATTGACGAGGCTTTTGAAGCGGTCCTGGAAAAAGTGCGCAAGAGCGGCATAGAAAGCCCGATGAGCGAAGGCAATCTTAAAAACTGGCAGAAATTGCCTGACGCAATAAAGAAATTGGCTGTCAGGTTGATCATTGCTTCGATCGAAGCGGCTCCTGTTCTTAAAGAGGCTTTTGACGATGAATTCCTGCTTAAGAGTATCAAGGCGGATAAGCTTGATGGACTGACTCCTTCCCTGCTCTACAAATTTTGCGCGGACCCGTGGGTAGGCGAGAATGAAGTCACCCCGCGTAGGTCATTTGAGGCAATGGAACGCATTGATATGAAGTATCTTTGTTTCGGTTCCCTTTGTTACCTTACATACGCGCACGGTGCAATTGAGGAGTTCCGGAAATGGAAAAAAGATAACAAGCCGGAAATGAAAGATTTCAAAGGATGCATTTTCCAAACAACTGCGGGCATGGTATGCATCGCAGGCGAGGGCGCAGATGAACTATCCGGTGATTATTCACTGATAATTGACCTGGGCGGTAATGATGTTTACAAAGGAAGTACGGCCATACCGAGGTCGCTGGTTATGCCTATCAGCGCGGTGGTGGATCTTGGCGGAAACGATACATACGATTCAGGAGAAGAACCGGCCGCGCTTGCTTGCGGGAATCACGGCATAGGCGCAATATTCGAGTTCGAAGGGGACGATTCTTATGCCTGCCAGAGTTCAGGCATCGGATGCGCCTGGTACGGGACCGGATTGGTTATCGATTATGCCGGCAACGACAGCTACAACACCAAAGATGTTTGGGGCGAAGGAGCCGCCCATATCGGTGTAGGCATGCTTATTGATATTGCCGGTGACGACAACTACAACTGCGTCAAGGAATCGCAGGGTTTTGGCGGTCCCTTCGGAGCCGGACTGCTTTTAGATGTCCGAGGCAACGACACCTATAAATCCAAAGGCGAGCTTGCTCCGAGTGTTTGGGGTGAAAACCCGGTTAGCATGGCCATGGGGGTTGGGGTCGGTCGCCGTGCGGATTTTGGCGACGGACACAACCTTGCCGGAGGAGTCGGAATACTTGTCGAGGGTGCGGGAGATGATAACTATCAATCCTATGTTTTTTCCTTAGGATGCGGTTACTGGTGGGGATTGGGCATGTTTGAAGATTGCGGCGGCAATGATACCTATGGAGCGACTTATTATTCATTCGGGGCCGCCGCCCATTTCGCGGCTGGTTCTATGGTTGACCGTTGTGGGGACGATAACTATAATCTTAACTGCGAACGCGTCAAGGCTTCTTTCGGCGAAGGCCGGGACGGCTCGGTCGGCGTATTTTTTGAGGGGGAAGGGAATGATCGGTACCATGGATTGGAATATCGCTGTGCCGGAAACTCCGACCTTAAATCAATCGGCTTATTTTGGGAAAGATGCGGGAATGATATTTACGAAGTGCTCAATGAATTTTCCAACGTTTCGGAAACCCCAATAATTTTCGGCTCCGCATGCACGGATAGCGGCGATAATTTCAAGGAGACCCAACGCGATACATTCCCCCATGTGGGCATATTCCTTGATACAGGCGGTTCGGACACTTATTCAAACCTTAAGAAAGGGCCGTTGCACGAAGCCGTTGACAATCATCAATGGCAACACAACAAGGGACCGGTATTTTGGGGGTTTGGGTTGGATATTGATTGGTACCTGACGCCTTCTGGGGATAAAAAATGAATTCCGGTGATACTGATTAACTGACAAAAACCATTCTGCACTCTTTGTTCCAGAGACGACCCCGAATGCTGACGCACTCGGAACGCCTGATTATTTATTGCTGTGGAATCGCATGAACTTAAAAGAAGACCTTAACCAAACTCAATACGAAGCGGTCACCACAACCGAAGGGCCGGTACTGGTCATTGCCGGCGCCGGTTCAGGGAAAACCCGCGTCATCGAATACCGCGTCCTCCACCTAATCCAAAACAAGGTTGACCCCCAAGCCATCCTGCTTTTGACCTTCACCCGGCGGGCAGCCCGGGAGATGCTCTCCCGCGCCAGCCGGCACGATACCCAATGCCAGCACGTTGACGGCGGCACCTTCCACTCCTTCGCTTACCGGATGCTCCGTAAATACTCTCAATCAATCGGCCTCTCCCCGTCTTTTTCCATCCTTGATGAGGGTGATTCGGAAGAGGCTATCCAGCGTGCGGCTTCCAAATTCGGTGTCTATGAAGAAAAGCCGGGGGAAAAGAAGCGCTTTCCAAAAAAGGATACCCTAAAATCAATCTTCAGCGCCACGGTTAACAAGGGGTTTTCCGTCAATGATATCCTTTACCGGGAATACCCCCACTTCGTCCAATACGCCCCGGAGATAGAAAAAATACGCTCCGGTTACGATGAATACAAAAAGGCAAAGGGCTATCTGGATTACGACGACCTTTTGCTTTATCTAAAGGCATTGCTGGCGGATGAGGCAACCCGTGATAATATTTCCCAAAAGTATTGTTACATCATGGTGGATGAATACCAGGATACCAACCGCTTACAGGGCGAGATAGTTTTTGCGTTGGGTTCAAGGCATAGTAACGTCATGGCAGTAGGTGACGATGCGCAGAGTATATACGGATTCCGGGGCGCTACGCACGAGAATATCATGCGCTTCCCCAAAGAGTTTCCAGGGTGCAAAATCATCACGCTGGAAAAGAATTATAGGAGTCTTCAGGGCATCCTAGACGTGGCCAATCCGATACTGGAGAATATGGAAAAGAAATACCCCAAGCGGCTGGTCTCCGCGCAGGAATGTAGCGGCGGGAGGCCGATAATGAATTATTTCGCCAATGCCTATGACGAGGCGGAATGGATTGCCGGGACAATCCGCAATCTTTTAACCAAGGGGTTTTCAGCCGATGAGATTGCTGTTCTTTACCGGGCATCCCACCTTTCCATACCGCTACAGGCGGAGCTTGCTAAAAACGGGGTGGATTTTCGGGTCTTCGGCGGCTTGCGTTTTTACGAGCTGGCTCATACCAAAGACGTAATGGCATATCTTAAGATTATTACCAATCACCGGGACGAGCTTGCTTGGCACCGGGTGCTGACCATGGTTGATGGGATAGGTCCGGCCACCGCGGATAAGATAATAGGAGAAATCATTGCCTGCACAGATATGGGCGCGGCCGTGACACGCGTTTTGGCCAAATATGGCGCAGGGTACAAATACTCTGTGGAATTGAAAAAACTGATAACATTCCTTAAGGCAATCAGCGACAAGAAGTGTGGAATTGTGGAACAGTTGTCACAGGTAGTAGGACAATACACCCCGATAATGGAAGAGAAGTTTGACGACTGGCCCCAGCGGGCAACCGATTTGGAGGCATTGGAGCGGTTGATTACGCATTACCATTCCTTAAAAGATTTTCTGGCGGATTTGGCAATTGAGCCGCCGGAAAAGCGAGGGATAGATTTTAAAACAGAGGATAAAGCCGTAACGCTTTCCACGATACATTCCGCCAAGGGGTTAGAATGGGGCACGGTTTTTATCATCGCCCTGGCGGATGGATGTCTGCCCTCCCAATTCGCGATTAAAGATTCAACAGAGCTGGAAGAAGAGCAGAGGCTTTTATATGTGGCGGTGACGCGTGCGAAGAATAACCTGTGGCTTTCGCTTCCCATGGAAACGGAGAGGGCCGATCTGCCACGCGTAAATAAGCTCTGCCGTTTTCTGGCCGTGCCGAATGTGCTTGAAAAGATAAGTGAACAAGGCGTGTATTATTGAATCAATTATTTATACCTGATTTTTAAAGACAGGATGGAGAGAACCAAAAGCAGGCTGACCGCATTGGCTAAGATAATAGGCAGGTCTTTTTTAATAATGCCGTATCCCAGCCATAAAGCAACCCCGATAGCAAGGGTTGAAAAGGTAAGCAAAGAGATATCTTTGGTATGGCGGGAGCGCCAGCTTTTTATTGCCTGCGGCAGAAAAGAAAACGTGGTAAGGATGCCGGCAAGCAGTCCTAAAATGGTAATATAATCCATGGCTTAATAGTTCAATAGTTCAACGGTTAAACTATTCATTCGTTTGGTTATTTTCCCCCGGAGTGTTCTTGGACAAATTTCTTTATTTCCTCTATGTTTTCCAGGATAAGCTTTGCCTTAGACAGGCCGAAGGAAAAAGGGAATTTGTCATTTTCATCCCGCTTGATAACCAAAAGAGGTTTGCCTTTGTATTCGCTTCTTTCTATCATTTTTTCTCCGTTTATTCTCCCACGCCCGGAACTCCCGATATTCGGGTATCCCGCAGCATATCTGATTATTTATTCTCGAATATTTCTTTAGTAACGGATTTCAGCGCCTTGGCGCCTTCCAAATCTATCTTTGCCGCTTGCTCCCAAGAAACATTTACCCCGGCCGTTTTGGCGTCAATCATCGCATTAACGGTTTTCCCGACATTGCCATTGGACAGATAATGAGCCTCCAGATTTTCTAACGGAATATCCAATCCTGCCTTGACGGCATTGATATGGTTACTTACAATTATAACCGCGCTTACTTTCCTGAACCACATCCTTAAAAGAGAGGAAAAGCTAACCGGTGCGCCAGCAATAAAAGCCTGGAACCACAGGAAACCAAACCTGAATAGGATGATAGCCAGGATAAAAAAAGCAATCACCGCCCCGATTATTAATGTTACTTTCAAATCTTCCATAATTGCATTCTCCTGAATTTTAATCCGGTCCGTTTATCGCCATTTTGTCCTGTATTTTTTCCACCTTTTATGGAACCAAATCCACTCTCCGGGATTGCGCCGGATAATCTTTTCTATGCTTCCGGTATATTTCTGGATGACGTTCTGGATATCCCGGCTCAAGTTTCCGGCCGCAGGGGTGGGATAAATCGGTTCTTCAAACCCGATTACATACTTAAATGATTTACCGATTCTGTATGAATAGTAAGGAAGAATCGGGGCTGAGGTTTTAAAAGACAAAATTGCCGGCACCCTGGCTGTGGAGGCAAGCTGCCCGAAGAATTCTGCCGGAAATCCCTGTTTGCGCCCTGCCAAGTCTACCATATGGGCGATAAGCTCGCCTTTTTTGAGCATTTTAATGGAGCTTGCCGTAGCATTTTCCGCGGTGTAAAGAACAGGGGGCAAATTACAGTATCGCCGGCTGTTTTCAAGCAGCTTAAGGACCATCGGGTTAATCAAGCGGAAGGCAACCGCGTGTATGGGATAGCCGATAATTCCCATAATCTGGAGCGCGACTTCCCAGTTGCCCAGGTGCCCCCCCACCAGTATCACGCCGCGGTTTTCCCTGTATACTTTTTCCAGCATCCCAAGATTTTCAAACCGGGCGTATTTATGCCAGGTATCTTTCCTGATAAGGCGTTTTAGGCGGGTTGCATGGGCAAAGGATATCCCTAAACGTTCGTATACCTCCAAAACGATTTCCTGCTTTTTCTCTTTGGATAATTTATCTCTATAGGCATTATCCAGGTTTACCAGGGCGATATTACGGTGTGTTTTATCAAAGGCATAGGCTATCCTACCCATAAAAGCGCCTAATCCGGTAGCACCCCTGATGGTAAGCGATTGGAACAGGGCAACCAGGATTCTAAGCGGCAGGTATTGGGACAGGAAAATAACGTTTTTAGGAAGCGGAAGCCGGTGCCATGCCATCATAATCTTATTTCCCGTATTTTATAAATGAGCATAGTATACATCCAATGGAGAATTGTGCAATTATTTTCGGTTTCGGATTAAAAGAGGAATTTGGGCTGTGGCTTTTGGCGGAAAATAAATTTTTGCATAATCATAATTTTATGCTTGACAAATACAGGTGGATATGCTACACTGTGTTTCATTAGTAGGAATGTTAGTTGAGTGATAGTGTTTTGGCGGTTAGTTTAATAAGTTTTAGTGAGAATTTAATGAACCCCCAAAAAGTACTTTCAGCTTTGGGGGTTTTTTTATTGTTGTGAGAGCGTAGGCCCCGGAACGTATCGGGGGGAAAGGAGTATATTATGGGACGTAAACTATATGTTGGTAACCTGTCCTATGATTTAACCGAAGAGCAACTGAGGGAATTTTTCGCCCAAGCTGGCGCCGTTGATACGGTCAGCATGATAACAGAAAAATTTTCAGGTAAGCCTAAAGGTTTCGGTTTTGTCGAGATGGCTACTGATGAAGACGCCAAGAAAGCCATTGAGCAATTAAATGGCCAGACTTTGGCTAATCGTCAGATCGTCGTCAACGAAGCCAGGCCGATGCAAAAGCGAACCGGTGGTTACAATGCTTTTGGCGGCGGGAACAGGGAACGAAGAGACAGATATTAAACAATAGATGTCTTTAAGCGGGGAGTGTCTTTATTGATGCTCCCCGTTTTTTATTATTCTTTCAGCAAGTTTCATTAGTATTGACATTTCCGAGATTAGGGTATATCATAGTGCCTCGATTTAATATATGGAAAAAATAAGAGTAAGATTTGCACCCAGCCCGACCGGCTACTTGACGTTAGGCGGCGCCAGAACCGCTCTTTATAATTACCTTTTCGCGCGCCATTATAAAGGCACTTTTATCCTGAGGATTGAGGATACGGATTTAGTCCGTTCCACCCAGGCATTTACCAACGGCATCCTGGAAAGCATGAACTGGCTTGGTATGGAATGGGATGAAGGGCCATTTTTCCAAAGTAAGCGCCTGGATATTTATAAAAAATACGCCCAACAGCTTATTAAGGAAGGCAAGGCATTTTACCGCGAAGACCCCGGCAAGGGAACGGGCGTTGTCTTTAAAATGCCGGAAGGGGCAAAACTCAGGATAGACGACCTTATCCATGGCCCCATCGTCTTTGAAAGCGAATATCTCACTGATGTAGTAATAGTAAAATCCGACGGCTACCCTACTTATAACTTTGCCTGTGTGGTAGACGATAGTTTGATGGGTATAACCCATATCATCCGCGGGGATGACCATATTTCCAATACGCCCAAACAGATTGCTTTATACGAAGGGCTCGGCATGCCCACGCCGAAGTTTGCCCATATCCCACTTATTCTGGGGGAGGATAAATCGAAACTATCCAAACGGCACGGCCATAATTCCGTGGTGGAATATAAAAAGCTCGGATACCTGCCCGATGCGCTTTTCAATTTCCTTTCGCTTCTGGGCTGGTCTCCTGGAGAAAATATCGAGCTTATGCCGAAGAACGAAATCATCGAACGGTTTACCATAGAGCGCGTCAAACATACGCCGGCACAGTTTAACTTCAAAAAACTGGACTGGATGAACAGCCATTATATCAAGAACCTGGAACCGGCAAAACTCCTGGAGCTTGTCAAGCCGCTTCTCACCGAAGCAGGTTATAATATAGATAAGTTTGATATCGGCCGGCAATTAACCCTGGTAAATCTTTACCGCGAGCGTGCCGAAACCTTACGTGACTTCGTCGAGGCAACCGGATTTCTTTTCCACGAGGACGTAACTTATAACCCGGAGGCGCTTGAAACATATGTCAAGCCGGTGAAGTCAAAAGAGGTTTTGCAGGATGTTTATAGCGGGGTAAATAACCTGGGTGAATTTAACCATGCTTCTCTTGAAACGCTTTTACGGAACATTTCTGAAACGCGCAAGCTTAAGTTTAAGGATATCGCCCAGCCGATTCGAGTAGCTTTGACCGGCAATATCGTTTCACCGGGGATATTTGAGACCATGGAACTGGCCGGTAAGGAAATGGTTACCAAAAGGCTGCAAAAAGCCCTTCAGTTATAAGATGTTTTACCTTCGAAGTGACGAACAAAAAGGCGTAGATGATGAACGATACACGAAAAGGTCCAATTCTTCTGATATCAATTGCGGTTTTACTTGCTTTGGCAATTGCTGCAATTTTGATAATAACTAGTTTTGGCTTATTAAATAAGTACGCTTATTATCCGGGCAAAAATTGGACCCCTGCTTTTGAAAAAGAAATATGCAAGTGGGGCAAGAACCTTGCGATACAATCGGTGTTACAATAATAAATTTTGATTGGGGCTATTATAAAGTTTATATGTATGTACCTGATTTATTCCCTGAATTGCACCGTTGTGTTGGTTTTAGGCCTTTTTCAAAAGATGGCGGTATGCAACCCCCCTCTGATGCCCAAGCTTTTGCTTATATGGTGGATACTGACGATATCGTCTGGAAAAATAAAAGCCCAGAACAGATTATAGCACCCACAAACATTAATGATGTAAATTTGAACGGTAAGAAAATGATTTCTGGGGTAAAGGCTCTTGCAGATAGTTTTAAATCAAAGGAAAACTGGGTCAGATACGGTAAAATTGTTAAATCTGAAAATGGTTATTCTGTAATTAAAGAGTGAAATTGAATTCGTCAAATCCTTAGTGTCTTTACGGTTAGCCATGTTTTTCTTCTTTAATTCCAATATCTTCCACATCAAGCGGTTTGATTTCAAGCTCCTTTTTAGGAATATGAACGAGGTTGAAATGGACGATCAGGTATCCGCCGATTCCCGCCAGCAGGAAATCGCTCAAGCGTGCGATGAGCATAAAAGCCGCGGCAACCGCGGAACTCATGCCCATCAGGGCAAATACGCCGATTTGCCCTCCTTCCCACAAACCCATTCCGCCCGGTGTAATGTGGAAGGAAAGCAGTATCTGCCCCACCGTAAATATCAATGCCAGTTCTTCCCAGTTGAGCATCCGTTCGCCGTTGCTTAAACAGTAAAATATTAGAACGGGTTTTACGAAAGTAATAGCCACCGCTATAGATGCCAATCCAAATGCGGTAAATCCGATTCGCCAGTTATGGCAAAACACTTCGTGGAACAATTCCTCCATCTTATGGACCTTCGGGATACTTTTATCCATCAGCTTCCGTAATGAAGCAAACTTCCGCATAAAGGTAAATAATCTAGTCAGCATTTGGAAATTACGCAAAATTCCCCAGAAAAATATGGCAAATACCAGGCCAAGGGAAATATCCACTCCGATAATCATATCACGGATAGCCGGGGGGATTTTCATGCCGTAATGAGGGCTGAATACAATCAGCACGGTGCCGATATAAAGGAAAAGCAGAAATGCCAGGAGTTCCATGAACTTTGCGTAGATGGCGGTGGCAAAGACCTTGGTTTTGGAGATACAATAAATCCTGCCGATGTAATAGGAGCGGAAGGGTTCGCCTCCGATATAAAAAGACGGGATAAAAATATTCATTCCATAGGCAATCATATGGGCGATTGTGGCATGGCGTGGTAATACTTTTATCTGGTAGGATTTCATTATCAGCCACCAGCCGACGCCGGTCAATGCCAGGCTGACTGCGCCGGCAAGGAAAAAACCTCCGGTTCCCAGCCAGCCGATTGCCTGGATGTTTTTCCATATCTTTTCAAAACCGACAACCGCGCAGATGGCGATGATAATACCCAATCCGAGGAGGAAAAGAAAAAGATAAATGAGAGTTTTTTTCATTAACCAAATTATAGGATTACAAAATCTTCCCCGCAAGAAAAATAGGACCACAGAGAGCGCAGAGTTTTTATTGTCAGGTCGGTTAAAGTATGCTATAAAGAGAATATGAAAGCCAAGATATGCGGATACGGGATTCTAAAGAATTATGTCGGCACGCCTGAGAAGCCTTATGAATATACGGCGGTAAATTCCAAGCCGTTAAAGGATATTTTCCCTGAACTCGGTATTCCGCAAGGGATGGTGATGCTTGTTTCAGTCAACGACCAGCAAAAGAGCTTTGATTACATCCCGCAGGATGGTGACGATATTCGCCTTATTCCCCCAATCAGCGGAGGTTAGCAATTTTGAATAAGGTCGCCATGGTATTTTTATAAAACGATGCCCTGTAAGTCAAATATTTAACTGGTTTCATCGGAAGGTATTTGTCACCGAACATAGAAAATAACAATCCATAAAAAGAAAAATACTGCCGAAGGGTCATCGCAGCATTATCAAAAGCTTTCAAATCCCTATATCCCTCTACTATGTATATACGGCATGGTAAGCAAAAAGGGACAGGAAAAATTTGAGCATTTCGCAAATAGTTTCCAATCCCAGATAAATAAAGATGTTGGAAATACATAAATTTTCGCTTTACAAAATTTTGTAGGGGGAGGGGTGGCAGTGGGGGGTGGTGCGGTATACACCCATCCCGCGTATGGTGTGCACTCTCCCAGCATACGGCATGCATTCCCCAGGTATATAGTATGCACTCACCCCGCGCAGGGCATATACTACCCCGGCGTACGGCATGCATTCCCCAAGTATATAGCATGGACCCTCCCGGCGTATAGCGTGCACTCCCCCTGAGTTCGGTATACACTCCCCCGGCATATGGCATGTACCCCGCCCGCGTATGGCGTATACTCCGCCGACATATCGTATACACCCCGCAGGCATTCGGTATACACTCCCCCAGCTGTACACTAAACCTTCTCTGCTGTCAGGAAATTGTTGGGAGGGGGTTTACCATGCATCCCATGGTGGTGCATGGAAAATCAACCGATATAACTGCACCTCTTATTTAAGGAAAATCTTATGCTAAAGAAACATAGCTGGTTTTCGTATCTATTTCTCTATTATGCCGATTGGTATATGGCAATCTTATTACTGCGTATCGCGCAATTCATTGGTTTCAAGCGAGGCATCTTGAGATGTAATGTCATGCTGCGATCCCGAATAGCGTGGAGAGTCTTGATTACTCATCGGGAAACTTATCGAAAGGGGCTATCTGCACACCAAAATATCACGAAAAACTATTGCGGCAACCTGATTTTTATGGCATCATATCTTACGAAATGGTTATCTCACTTTGACTTTTCCACCATTTTACCCGCTTTTCCCCTTGTTCAGATGTGTGTCACATCTACACGCATTATAGGAAAAACAAATTTAGGAATGGGGCCATTTCGTATTTAAATTCGGTAAAGGTGCTTTTCCGAATCAGGCGGATTTTTGCTCGGAAGCATTTTTTAATATGTGCGGCTTAATAGTCTCTTCCTTGTTTACCATCTTATCCGTAATCTCGTATTTTCGGTGTTGCTTGTCGTTGGGAAGTTCGAACATGGTTTCCAGCATCAGTTCTTCGATAATCGCTCTCAGGGCACGCGCGCCGGTCTTTTTCTCAAGCGCTTTTTTGGCTATTGTTTCCAATGCCGGGCGGGTAAATGCCAAATCGGCATTTTCCATACGGAAGAATTCCTGGTATTGTCTGATAATGGCGTTTTTAGGTTCGGTTAATATTTTAATCAGCGCTTCCATCCCAAGAGGGCGGACGATGCAGGTGACTGGGAAGCGGCCGATAAACTCCGGTATTATCCCGAATTCCATCAGGTCTTCCGGCTCAACCCGCTCCAGAATGTCCCCCAATTCCATGGCGCTTAAATCTTTGACATCTGCCTTAAACCCGATTTGTTTCCTGCCGATACGGCGTCCGATGATATGCTCAATTCCGTCGAATGTTCCGCCGCCGATAAATAATATATGCTTGGTATCTATCCGGATATATTCCTGCTCAGGGTGCTTCCGTCCGCCCTGTGGAGGGACGTTGCTGATGGTGCCTTCCAGTATTTTCAACAAACCCTGCTGGACTCCTTCACCGGAGACATCACGGGTAATGGAAGGGTTATCATGAGTGCGTGCAATTTTATCTATTTCATCGATATAAACAATACCCCGCTCAGCACGCTCCAAGTCAAAATTAGCGGCTTGGATCAGGCGCAGAAGGAGGTTTTCCACATCTTCGCCGACATAGCCTGCTTCGGTTAAGGTCGTCGCATCGCCGATGGCGAAAGGAACGTCTAAAATCTTGGCGAGGGTTCGCGCCAAGAGCGTTTTGCCGCATCCGGTCGGGCCGATTAAAAGGACATTACTCTTTTCCAGTTCGACATCGCTTGCGGGGTTTGGGTTAAGAATCCGTTTATAATGATTATTCACCGCCACAGAAAGGATTTTCTTGGTGCGATCCTGTCCGATAATATATTCATCAAGGGCTTTTTTTATCTCTTTTGGAATAGGCAGTTTGGTAATTGTCGGAGTTTTTTTTTCTCCACCTGGAACGGACGGGCGTTGAATGGTTTTTCCGGGTTTTACCATGCGGTTACATAATTCAAGGCAATCCAGGCAGATGGCAATCCCGTCGGGACCGCCGATTAGCTGCTGAATCGGAATTCTTCGTCCGCAGAAAGAGCAGTGATCACTGCTTTTATAACCGCTGTTGCCGGTATTTGTGCTTTTACGTGGTTTTCTCATTTCTTGGGTAAATCCTTCATCGTTTCCAGGACTTCATCTGCTATGCCGTAATCTTTCGCTTCTTGAGCGGACATAAAGAAATCCCGGTCGGCGTCTTTTTCTATCTTGGCAAGCTGTTGTCCCGTGTGTTTGGCAATAATATTATTTAGCCTCTGCTTCAGCTTGATGATTTCCTCTGCCTGTATTTTTATATCGGTGGCATCTCCCTGCGCGCCGCCCCACGGCTGGTGCACCATTACGCGGGCATTCGGCAGGACATAACGTTTGCCTTTTTTCCCGGCGGCCAATAAAACCGCACCCATGCTGGCGGCCTGCCCGATGCAGTAGGTTGCCACATCGCACTGGATAAACTGCATGGTATCATATATTGCCAGGCCGGCGGTTACGGAGCCGCCCGGCGAGTTGATATAGAGATTGATATCCTGTTCCTTGTTTTCCATCTGAAGGAAAAGCATTTGGGCGATAATCAGGTTGGCAAAATAATCGTCAATCGGCGAGCCGATAAAAATGATGCGGTCTTTCAATAACCGCGACCAGATATCATAGGAACGCTCCCCGCGCCCGGTTTTTTCCACCACTATCGGAACGAGGTAATCCATATAAGCTTCGTGTTTTGGCTCAGGCTTTGACATATTCATTTACAAGTCTCCTTATATGCCGTAATGTATCTTAATCGGTTAATTTAGCGCTTTCTCTTAAGAACTTTCTTACTTTTTCCTCGCGTAACTCATTCCTTAACTGCCCCATCATATCGTTCTTTTCATAGTAAGCCTGGACTTCGTTGGGCCATTTACGGTTGCGGGCGGCGATTTCATTGATCCGCTCTTTCATGTCATTTTCCGTAACGAATATTTTTTCCTGCTTTGCAATATGTTCAATAATGTAGTGTATCTTTAAATCCTTAATAACCGTTTCTCGGTTTGCCGTTTTATTCTTTTCAATATGCTCTTTCACTTCATGTTCCGGCATGCCCTGGTATGCCATGAGCATTGCCTGGCGTTTTTGCATATATTCAGCGCCGCGCTCAACAAGTGTTTCCGGCAAGGCAAAATCCATTGATTTATAGATTTCCTCGATTATTTCTTCTTCTGTTTTACGGTCAGCCAGGCGTTCTTTTTCCGCCCGGATGCCTTTTTCCAGTTCTTTTTTCAAGGCATCCAAGGATTCCAACCCCATTTCCTTTGCCCAAGAATCGGTGACTTCAGGAAGCTTCATCATTTTGTGGTCTTTGAGAGTTATTTTTAGCGTAACGGGTTTTCCGGACAGATCCTTTTTCTGGAAATCTGCAGGGACAGCCAGGCTGATTTCTTTGGTATCATTAAGCTTCATACCGCTTAAGGCCCCCATGATTTCCTTGGATGGCTTGCCGAAAACGTTTATTTCAGGGCCGTAAATCAGTTCGACGTTTTCCCGTTTTTCAACCGTTTTCCCTTCGGAAAGCATTTCCTGATCGATGATGACTACATCGCCTTCTTTCATTTTCACGTCCTTTTCTGTCGGGACGTATTCGCGGCTTGAATGCTGCAGCTTTTCCAAGGCGTCTTTAATATCCTTGTCGGTAACCTCGACTTTTACCTTTTTGGCGTGCACACCTTTATACTTTGCCTTTTCAAGATTGATGGTAGGAGCAATTTCCATGGTAAACTCAAAAGAAAGTTCGGTTTTTTCGTCAAGCGTCAGCTTTTCAGTGTCGATAACCGGTTCGACCGCCGGGGTGAGGTTTTTTTCCTTAAGGATGGTGCTGTATGATTCACTGATGATTTCCATTTTTGTGTCTTCCCTGATGGCCTTGCCGAACTTGCGTTCGACCAGACCTTGCGGGGCGTGCCCTTTGCGAAAACCGGGGATAACCGTATTCTCGATGAAGTCCTTATATTTCTCATCAAGCTTTTTCTTGATAGTTTCCTTCGGGATTCCGACCTTTACTGATAATTTGCACGGGCCCACTTCTTTAATTTCTGTCTGCATATTTACCTTCCTTTTCAATAAGATTTAAACGTCCTATTATAGCGATTTATCCTTTACATATCAAGTTTTTTAATTGTTCAGCCGATATATACAATAACATAAAAATAATTCAACGAGTTGAAGGAGTCATGATATGATGAATATTTTAGTGGTAGACCCGAACGGCGATTACGGCAGCCTCGTTAAAGGTGTATTGATGAGCAAGCATTTCGGAGTATCGGTATCAATGGAATTGTCAGAAGCACAGGATAAAATAAATACCGGACTCTTTGATATTATCTGCGTTGATACAGATGCTCCCAAAGTGACTGGTTTTATAAACGAAGCGAACGGGTTGGTGCCGGAGGCGCCGATTATCACTCTTTCCGAAAAAGAAGACACGATGAAAAAAGTATTTCGTAATATTACAAAACCGATAAGTTTAGCCGATTTGATAAAAGCAGTCAGAGAAAGCACGACACGGTTAGACGGGATAAAATGTGCATCGGCACATAAAGGTTTGGTGTTACCGGTCGAACTTGCCGCAGGCAAAGAACAAATAAAGTGCAAAGTTACCGAATTAGGCTTTAAAGGGGCATTGGTCGAACCGGTGGACGCCGCCGCAGAACCGCTCAAACAGTTTGCCCGGTTCTTCACCCAGAAACTGAAGAATTTCACGACCTCGCTATTGAATAAAGAGCAGACTATTTTAAAGGTAACGGCCAAGCTGGCTTATACCGAGCAATCGCCTGATTTGAACATACGCCGGGCCGGGTTGGTTTTCCAGTCAATCAGCGCGGATGAAAAGAAAATACTGGAAGGCTTACTGGCTAACGCTGCGTAAGGCATCCGGATTGTTTCTGCGTTTCTTATATCCGCCATCAGAAGGCTATTTCTAATTTATCTTGACATTTTTTGCCTAAACTGGCAGTTTAGATGCTCCGTAATCAATTATGAAGAAACTATTTCGCAGCATTTTCCTCAACCTCATCCTCGCATACGTTAAATTAAAAGGTAATCCTTATGAAATGGAAGGAGTTGATATGAAACCAAGCAAAGCCCCGATGTATATTATAATCATTCTCATGGGTTTGATATTGGCCGGAGTCTGGCTGGGTATGGGCATGAAATTCATGCCGGATATGGCGATGGGGAATTCCATAAGGGTTGTATACAGCCATTCCAAAGAGGAAGATGCCGGCGTTCCCTACCGGTTTAACCTGACGGCGACTTCCACAAACGACTCAATCACGGTTAATGATATCAAGGCGTATTTTTTGAAGAAGAGCGATTTTATGAAGAAATATCCCGCTCTTAGCGCCGTTGATTTTGACTCGCAAACATTAAGCCAAGTATGGGAAGGTGATTTTTATACCGGTTCTTTTTCCCCTCTTGAGAAGAACGATAAATACTATTTCTTCCTGAAGGTAACAGATTCCACGGGGAAATCTTTCACCATACCTAAAGACGCGGTTGAAAAAGGCAAATATTACCATGTCAGTTACAAGCAAAATCCTAATAAATGGGGATTACTTATACATATATTGCTCATGATGGTGGCTTTGATGTTCCTAATCCATGCGTTTTATTATGCCCTGAACTATATTTGGAATAAAACGGACTGGAATATAGGCAAAGGCGTGTGGTCCATGTTTTGGGGCACGCTTTGCTTCGGGATATCCGCGTTCCCCTTAGGTATGTGGGTGGAATACGAAAAATACGGCACCCTCTGGACGGGATTCCCTTTAGGAACGGATATTACGGACAGCAAATCACTTTTCAATTTCCTTTATTGGTTTGTTATACTCATTCTTATGAAGGGAACTATCCTTAAAAAGGACCATGATAAAAACATCATCGGCAAAAAGGCAGTTGCCTAGCTGACGCTTTTGGGCGCGGTTTTGACTATGCTGGTGAGATTTGCCATTCCCCACGGGGATTTATAATAAGAAAGGATGATTAATATGCCAGATACACCTAATGAAAAACCCTCAACGTTTCCCAAGTGGCCGCTCTACCTGACAATATTATTCGGCCTGATTGTGGGCGTTTTTTATTCGATGGACTCGATGACCTCCGCCACGATAAAGCATAAGCCAATACAAGTCGGCCCTTACACCGTTGAAATTACCGTGCGCGACAATCCGACACTCGAAACACCGGTGACTTTCCCGCTTGTGGTGACTTCGGAAAAGCAGCCTAGGGAAGTAAAACTGGTTTATTATTCGCTTAATAAGGAAGAAGCATATCCGACAATGGTGCATAAATTACCGCCCAAGGAAAAGGAATTGAGCGAAACGGATATGCAGCCCGCCGGAAAAAGCGGTTTTTACGTCGCTAAGTTGCCGCCATTGGGAATGGCCGAGATGTATTATTATAATATTAAGCTGACAGATGAAAACGGGCAATCGTTCAACCTCCACGAGAAAAACGCCAACATCGTCTATAAAAGGAAAGGCATCAGCATTGTTACCCTTATTCATTTTGTATTAATGGTCATGGTCATCTTCTTCCTGTTCCATGCAATATATTACGCCCTGATGCATATCGCGACAAACGGCGGTTTTACGATAAAGAAAGCTTTTAATAATGTTTTCTGGAGCACACTGTTTTTCTTTATCACCAGCTTTCCGATCGGCTGTTGGGTTTCGTATAATGCCTACGGCAATCCCTGGACCGGTATACCAATTGTCTGGGATCCGAATGACGTGGATAATAAAAGCCTGGGGATATTCATCTATTGGTTAATTATTATCCTGCTTTTAAAAGGACTAGATAAAGGTAAGAATAAAATCGGGACAAAGGCTTTCGCATGGCTGAGCCTTTTGGGTTCAATCCTGACGATACTTTTATTTATAACCGGCGGGCACAGATAACGTTTGCTATTTAAAATACCCGGTTAAATCCGTTAGTTTTACTTGCGTTTCTTTGCCGGTGTGCATCTCTTTTACGTTAGCTAAATCGGCAGATTTACTTGTCCCGATAAAAATGACATATTTAACATTAAGTTTTGAAGCCATCCTCATCTGTGAATTCAAACTGCGGCTTTCATAATCCGTATCCGCGCTAATTTTCGCCTTGCGTAAATCCGCCAGTAATTTTAACGCGGTTTCTTTGAGGGAAGCATCTGCAAGAGCTATAAAGGCTGTTAGGTCGGGCAATTTAATGTTTTTATCCGACGGAACCGTATTCTCTGACTTTAACGCGATGATTATCCGCTCTATTCCCAAGGCGCAGCCCATAGCGCCTAAATTTTGCCCGCCTAGGGACGAGATAAGGTTATCATAACGCCCTCCCCCGCCGAGCGCATCCTGTGCCCCTAATGTCGGGTAGGTTATTTCATAGACGGTTCCGGTGTAATAATCAAGGCCGCGGACTAAAGCCGAATCAAGCCTATATTGCACGTTAGACGCATTCAAGTAGCTCTGCACTGTTTTAAAGCGGGTCTTGCATTCATCGCACATATTCTCGCTAACGCTAAAACCTTTAATTATTTCACGGCACTTCGGATTTTTGCAATCAAACACCCGCAGAATATTCACATCAAAGCGCGTTCGGCAGTTTGGGCAAAGTCCTTGTTTTGCAGGTTCCAAATGTTTGCGCAACATTGAAGTATATATTACCCGGCATTTGGCACAGCCCAGCGAGTTAAGCCTTACTTCATGCTTATTCAGCCCTAATTCCCCAAACAACTGGGCATTCATTTGGATAATCTCGGCATCCAGCGCAGGGTCGGTTGAACCGATAGCTTCTACGTTTAATTGGTGAAACTGCCTTAAGCGGCCTTTTTGCGGGCGCTCGTGCCGGAAAGCGGGACCGATGGAATAAAGCTTGCGGAAGGCTTGAGTTTTCTCCATGCTGTGTTCGATATATGAACGGACAACTGATGCCGTGAATTCAGGCCTTAACGAGAAGGATTCATTCTCATCCGAGCCGGTTGCGGAAACATTATACATTTCTTTGGAAACGATATCAGTGGCATTACCTATTGAGCGGTTGAATAGGCGCGTTTCCTCAAATATCGGCGTGCGGATTTCTTTATAACCGTATCTTTCGAATACGGCGCGGGCGGTTTCCTCCACAAAACGCCAGTATGGAATCTCATCCGGCAAAATGTCAGCAGTGCCCCTCGGGGTTGAATATGCTTTATCTTTCATAATTATCAGTCATATTATCGGGAAAATACGAGAGAATTATCAATAAAGATTTTATTTGCGCGATTCAACCACAGCCGATACCACCCTGTCCACGGCATCCTTAAACATGATGATGCCCAAAAGCTTATTCTGGTTATCGACAACCGGAATCGCTCCAAAACTATACTTAAGGAATAATTTAGCGGCTTTCTGTTCCGAAGCATTCGGTTTAATCTTGACTGCTCGAGTGTTCATTATCTCGCTCAGTTTAGCCGTGGGTGCGGCTGACAACAGGCGGCGCAAAGTAACCACCCCTAATAATACCTGATTGGCATCCACGACATAGGCATAATATAAAGCCTGCACATTAGGAGCAAGCTCCTTGATTTTAGCGAATGACTGTTCCACAGTCATTTCCGGCGGCAAAGCGATGAATTTGTCCGTCATCAGCGAACCGGCGGTTTGGTCGGGGTGCACCATCAATTTCTTGATGGAATCGGAAACATTCGCGGGCAGCGGTTTTAGCATTTCCTCCCGCCTTTTCGGCGGCAAGTGCGATAGCAAATCGGCCGCTTTATCCGGCAGCATTAAAGCTATTAAGTTAGCCCGTTTTTCCCGGTCAAGATTTTCAATTATCCTTCGTTGCCGTTCTATGGGCAGCTCCACCAGGACTTCGGCGGCAGTTTTTATATCCAGGGAACGGAACATTGCCAGTCGTTCATACCGGTCTAAATCCTGCAGGATATCGGCCAGATCAGCCGGATGTAATTCATTCAAACGCTGGCTGGTCGATTTTAACTGTATGGGTGCCAATCCAAAGTGATCGCTGCTACCAGGTAATTGCTGAACATGTTTCCACGACACAAACTGCTCCGGCAACTTATACGAAAAAATCCATTCCATGATGCCATCAAGCCGTTTTTCCCATCCCAATCTTCTGGACAGAGCCCTGAAACCTATATCCATGTGAACGACCCAAATCTTATTTTGTTCCTTAAGCAAATGCAGGTCATTGACGCGCACAACCTTGCAGCCGGAAACATCAACGATTTGCTTGTCCAAAAAAGTATCCTTTAACATTAAGTCTTTGCCGTTAGCGATGTTTACGGGATTAACGATTGTTTCTTCTTTAACCCAGAGTTTTGTGACCGGCAACTCAAATGGCAAGATATCCTCCCATAAAACCACTCCTTTATCATGGAATAGCCCACGTTTGGTGATTAATTTATTTACTTCCGGATATATTTCTTTGGAATGGGCAATTATATCTACGATTTTGCCGACGAATTTGCGGCTTTTTTCACGATATAATTTCTTGCCGAGCAAATTCGTTAAAAATAAAAAATACTGCTGTCCGGTAATCATAATTTATCCGTAAAAAACACCATCGCGATTAAACCGGCAATCGGAGGGAAGAAAAAAGTGCAAGCCAGCCGTATCATGGTGAATTTCCATCCCAGTATGCCTATTTCCATCGGCATCCGGCTTACCGCCCATAAAGACCATGATGTAATAAAAGCGACCATGGTGGCGGTTCCGGCCCCGGCTTTCATTAATCCGGCAGCCAAGGGGAGGCTTACGTAAGGGCCGCCGACCATAAAACCGCCCGAAACAGTCCCAACCAAGATTCCGCGAAAACCGGATTCTGCGCCAACCCATTTAAGCATAAGCTCTTTTGGGATAAGCACCTGAACCATTCCGGCAACGATGAACGCGCATATCAGTAGTGGAGCAATTTCAAGCAGCATCTTAGCGGATAACGTTATACCAGTCATATGCTTGTTTCCCCCCTTGAAATATGCCGTAAAGAAAAAGGCGAGCGCTAATATACCCATAATAATAGTCGGAACTAACATGGCAGACTTTCTCCTCTTTGTGGGGTTGCTGTTATCAATCATTCGTTTCATCCTTGTTTTCCGATGCAACATCATTATCGCTAATTAGTTTAGCATTGCCGATAAGTTTTTCCTGGCGCAATTCGCTAATCAGCCTTAATGGTTTTTCCAGCTGGTTCCGCCTGGTTGTTGAAAGCGCGTCAAATTCTTCCTGGGCATCCTTGATTTTCTTGCCCATCCTATCAAACGATTTGATGAAATTATCCCATTGTTTCGCAAACGTATTCAATAGCTCGATGATCCGCGATGCGGTTTTTTCCATATTGAAATTATCCACAGACTGCCTGATGACCGCTAATATCGCATAAAGCGTCAAAGGCGAACAAATAATTATCTTATCCTTGATTGCCTCGTCCAATAAAGCGCGGTCGTTTTCATTGATGAACGCGTAAACCTGTTCGTTTGGGATAAATACTATTGCAAAATCAAGGGTGTTTTCCGCCTGGTTTATATAGTCGCGGCTCGTCACTTCTTTTATTCTTTTCCTGACATCACGAAGGAATTGTTCCTTGTAGCTTTCTTTATCAGATTTGCTTTCCGATTCGAGATACTGGAAATAATTATCCAGCGGGAATTTCACGTCCATATTTACTTTTAATCCCTGCGGCAAAAGAAACGTATAATCCGGGCGGGTGTTAATCGTCGCCATGGTTTTTTGTTTCTGGTAATTGATCCCTTCGATAAAACCGGCCAGGCGCAGGACATCCTCCGCCATCCTTTCGCCCCATTGCCCACGTGCCTTTGTGCTTGCCAACGCGGTGTGCAAACGGTTAGTGGTTTCCTGCAAACGGCACGTTTGGTCGGCGGTAAGTTTAAGCTGGCTCGAAAGCTCGCCGAACTTCTGGATACGGTCCTTTTCAAACTGCCCTATTATTGTTTGGACCTTTTCCATGTCGCTTTTGAGGCTTTCATTCATGGCGCCAAGCGTCTGGTCAATCAGTCGTTTCTTCCCTTCCAATTCCTTTTCCCCAAGCTGGCTCTGCTTGGACAATGTTTCATTGGCCACTTTCAGGAAATTCTCGGTATTCTTGGACAATACATCCATAGAAACAGACTGGAAGGTTTCTTTCATTTGTTCCGCAAGCTTTTTCTCTTTGCCTTTTGAGTATATCAAAGTTATGAGAAAGCTTAGCGCCAGCCCGATCCCTATTCCGATAAATATTTCGGTTGTCATAATTGGTAATAGGATTAAATCTTAATATTTTAATCATTCCGACGCAATGCGTCAATGAATATAATACATTTGGAGAAGCATCAGGAGCGGGCTCAAGTGTTTTGTCGATAGAGTTTTTGCGTAATATTCGCCGTTAACACATTTGAGATAAATTTTCTATCAGAGTTATTTATCCCACTTATTTGCTTTCGTCCCCAATCCGCTTAGTTCGTCGGTTACCGGGCTTTTGGCCGCAAAGCGGACATCCTCTACCCCGGCACTGCGGCAGGCATCAAGCGCGCTGACCACTGCCTGCATTGGAACTTTCGAGTCCGGATCGATAATAAAGGGCCATTCAAGCTTTTGTGCTCTTAGTGCCGTATGGCGGGCGCCGATATCGGATGACAGGGCTTTCCAACCGGTTATCCGGACCGCATCAGCGCCGTATGGCTTAACCAGAATCTTTGTGTTCATATCCATGGAGTCATCGTAAACCAGTTTGATGCGAATCTCATCCATTTTTGGGTCAATAGGTATGGATGAATTTATCCCGCTATCCTTGGGCAAGTAAGAAGCAAGTTTTCCCTCCAGTGTCTTAAACTTTATGCTGCACATAAAAAAGATAATCAACTGGAAGATGACGTCAATCATCGGGGTCATGTCTAATTTCGGCTCATTCCGCTCATTCCCTTTAAACCTTGCCATAATCGCCTCCTTTCATAAAATCCCGGAAACACCGGGATTAGTTTAATCATTACCGGGCGGCTTCCTCGCGCCGATTTCAATTTTATAGATACGCGCCCTGGCACAGGCGGCAAAAACCTTTTCCACCATTTGATAAACTGCACCGGCATCCGACCTGATCATCAGCGGTCGCAACGAAAGTCCTATTTTCTCGTTCTTTCTCGGAGGCAGTCTTCCCGGGAACTTGCTTCCTTCAATAATAAGATACGCTTCCAGCTGTGATGGCGTAATATACTTACGCTCAACTTTTATCCGCCAATGATCGTCCTCGCAGCACGGTTCAACAAGGTTTTTACTTGAATCATAGATAAGGTTTCCGCATACCCCACCCGGCGCTTCATGAACGAGCTCGACCATCAACCGCTCATCCGGAGGGGTTTTGTCTTCCTGCGCATTTTTCGCGCTGGGCAGTTCGACCGCCGACATCGGGTTGGCAAAATCCGTCACCAGCATGAAGAAAACAATGAGCTGGAAAACGCAATCGATCATCGGGGTCATATCAAAACCGATTGCCTCCAGCAGCTGCCGCGATTTTATCCTCATAACGCCTCACCTCCTTTCCGCCATAAGTATACCCTAAACTAACCATTTAGTCAACATTTTGTTAAGATTTGCAGTGAAATTAACTTTTTAGTTATAGCTAATTTTCTTGCCTTTCGGGCCCCCCGTATTTATAATTTCACTATATATGAAGCTGACTTTCGCACAAATGCTTAAAGATGAGCGGGAAAAGAAAAACTTGAGCCAGGTTGAGCTGGCGCGGAAAGCCGGGCTAACCGGGTCGTATATTTCGACCTTGGAAGCACGGCGCAAACCTCCCCCATCCGATGCGGTCATCAAAAGAATCACCCGTGTTCTGGGAATCGACCCGAAGGCTTTATTGGCGGTTGCACACCTGGAAAGGACCCCGGAAGATATCCGCGAACACCTGCGGCAGCTTGCCGTCAGTTCAAAAGCCGGTAAAAACACTGAATGGCTGGCAAGCATCTTGAGCCCGTTTTCGCTGGCAATACATCCATCCTCGCAAAAAGGCGTATTTAAGCGCGGTTTGCATCAAGTGCAGGAACAGGCGGCCACTCTCCCGCCAAAACCGCTTTTACCCATTCTCCAAAATTATAATGAAATACCGATAACGATAAACGGCAAGATCAAGGCAGCTAAGTGGCAGGAGGTTCCTTCGGATATGTGGAAAGCCTACCGTTTTTGCTTTATTGCCCCGAAAGATGATGGAATGTACCCAAAGATAGAAGGCGGGGATATTTTGATTGTCGATCCGAGAATTATCCCCCAAAGCGGTGATTTGGTATTAATAAGCATGGATAAAAATGCTTACGTTCGCAAATATTACTTCACCGAAAATAAGGATATCCAGCTTCTGACATTTAACCCGGATATGCCGCCGGTCAGCCTGAATAAAAACTCCAGAAATGTTATTAAAGGCGTTATCGTCCAGATAATCCGTAATTTTAAGCGTAGTTAACTGAAATATAAAAGAGGTAAACACCAATGCGCGGATTAAATAATCGCCAGAACAAGATAAATATCATGAAAAGATACGGTAATTGCGCATTATATAAATCACAGTCCCGCTTAGGCAAAAACCGCCCGGATTTGCTTAAAAAGCGGGCGGCTTCAAAATTAACCTTGAAACAGAAGGATACCCGTTGATGATACGTCGCCTAGTATTACCGGTAATCATTTTATCCCTCTATACGGGCCCTATCGGGCTTTTTGCCGAGGATGATTCAATCGGTTTAAACCGCTTTAACATAACCACCATTCCGATGCAGTCCGATATCTGCAGTTACGAGTTTTGCGATTTTAACCAGGACGGATTGAACGATATTTTCCTCATTTCGACCGGTCCACGATTTACCGGTTCTATTTACCTCCAGAAGAAAGGCGGGTTTTCGGACGCGGCCGACTTCCAGTGGCAAATTGACGGCGCGGCAACCGCTTTACTGCTCGGTGATTTTATGCCTGAAACAGGCATCGAAATCGGTTATTTAACCAGCGACGAGTTTTGGGCTTACTATTTCGTGCCCGATACGGAATCAAGCAGCCAGACGGGAATGAAATTGGCGTGCAAAAAGATTTTGGATGCAACCCCGATTTTCATCAAGCCGGAACGTAATTATTTGCCCATTCTGCAAAAACCGGTTGATATTGACAGGAACGGTTATGACGATGCGCTCATCCCCCAGTTAGACGGATACAGAGTATATTTTCAGGAAACGCCCGGCGGAAAATTCACTTCTTGCCCGGTCGGCCACCCAGCTGAAAAGTCATTTTACCAGACATCAGCGAGTTTTATCGTGGCCAAACATTCATTGCCTAATATTCTTATCAAAGATATAAATGCGGACGGGATGATCGATGCGGTAATGCTAAAAGGAGATGAATTGAATTATTACCTGCAAAACGAAAGCGCTGCCCTATCGGAAAGGTTTACTGTAACCGCCAGCGGAAGTTCACGTATCAAATCCCTTGAAAATGACGCCGACCCGAATGAATTTAACCAGGTAGCCTTGGATTTTTCCGACATAAACCAGGATAAGCTTATTGACATGATGATTTCCATAATGAAAGGCAAGATTGACAGCCTGGGCGACGTTCGCACGCAGGTCCTGGTTTTCCAGGGCAGCCTTCAAGGCCAAGACTGCCAATCATTCTGTTACAAAGAAACTCCGGATCAGGTCATTAACCTCAAAGGGGTAGTCCCGCTGGCCCGTTTGGATGACGTAAATGAAGACGGCAATCTCGATTTGATTACCGCATCATTCCAGATGGATATGACCTCAAATATCCAGAAAGTTTTATTGCGTTACTTAGCGCTGACTTATCATATCAGGACTTATCAGGCAAAATCACGCAAGTTTTCATCAAACCCGGATTACGAACGTTCAATTAATTTCCCGCTTGAATTAATCGGCAAAGGCACTTCATATTTCTCCCACATTTATTTCAAGGATTTTGACGGGGATAAACGGCCGGATGTCCTGACGATTTCCAGCCCGGACAAAAGGCACGGCAAGCTGAATATCCGCCTGTCCAGAAAGCGCGATAAACTTGGAAGCCCGCTTATGGTAAGTTTCGGCAAGGATGATTACCTTTTATACCGGCTGAGAATACCATCCGGCGTAGATGTTTTGGATTTTAACATGGACGGTAAAAACGATATTATATTGCGATACAGCACCAGGATTATTATCATGATTTCCAAATAACCTATTATGCGACGAAGAATCTTCCCGTATCTGGTTATTTTATTTTTTCTGATAGTGGTGATAACCGCGGTCAATATCCATATAGTCTCCGTGCGCCTGGTGACTAAAGAGAGAGTCCAGGAGACCTTAAAAAACCTCACCGGGTTGCCGGTTACGATTGAAAGGGTTAAATTCCACTGGTTTAGCGGCATTGATATTTACGGCATCAGCCTGGCCACCCTGCAGAACGAACCCATCCTAAAAGCGCGCCGGATTAAAATCACTTATGATACCGGGAAGCTCTTAAAAGGCGAACTGGTTTTTGAAAACATCCTGATTGACACGCCGGAAATGGCGGTTTCCCAGGAAAAACTAACCAGTTTCCGCTTTAAAGCACCCAGGTCATCACCAGGGAAAAAAATACCGACATTAACAATCAGGAACGGTAAAATTAATTTTGCCCACCCAGCGCTTTTAACCGCCGGGTATTCCCATGCCTTCGATAACCTGGTGCTCAACGTATATCCGGTAACCGGTTCCCAATATATTATTGACGGTTCAACCGATGCAGGCGTTTTCGGGCAATGGCTGATAAACGGCGAATTTGACACGATTAGCAAAGGGATTAACCTGGTGTTTTTCACCCGCGAATTGAATATAAATGAGGCAAGCCCGCAGAAATTAGCGCCAAACCTAAAAACCGCCTGGGAAAGATACCAGCCCATAGGGAAAATAAATGCCGGAGTAAATATTTCCTACCATCCGGATAAAAATTCCAGCCCGCGTTTTAACATCATGGTCGAATCATTAGACACCAATGTCGCATTTTTCAAATTCCCTTATAACGTTTATAACATCAAGGGAAAACTCGAATTTAATGAAAGCGGGATGGTAATCGAACGCCTGAGCGGCAATAACGGCGCGGCGAAAATTACCATGGAGGGAAAAAGCACCGGTTTGGCAAGAGATGACGGCTATGAACTGCGTATTTCCGTCCAGGGACTGCCGTTGGATGACCAATTGGCAAAAACTCTGCCGGAACCATTAAAAAAGATATGGGACGGCCTTAAACCTGATGGAATGATTGACTTTACGACTTTAATAACCCGTGCGCCGGGTGAAAATCAAAACACCATGTACCAGGCAAAAATAACCTGCCATAAGTGTTCCGCCACCCCGACAAGTTTTCCGTATCCCTTAACCGAAATAGAGGGTGAAATCGAATACGCCCATGATAAAACTACGCTTAATTCTATCAGCGCCAAGCGCAATAAATCCGCCGTAAACCTCAAGGGGACGTTCTATAATACCAACCCGAAAAAAGGACCGATTGACGTCATTATTGAAGGAAAAGATATCGAACTTAGCGATTACGTCCTGAAAGACGCCATGGAAAAATTACTGCCGGGCAGTAAGCATTTCTGGGAAGCCCAGCAGCCCGAAGGGATTGCGGATGCGGTAATAACCATAAAAAACCCCGAAAAGTTTGCGGAGATATATGACCTTAACGTGGGCCTTAATTGCAAAGGCGTCAAATTCAACTATGGAACGGCGCCTTTTGTGTTTAAGAATGCAAGCGGGCAGGTTGATTTCATACAAAATAAGGAATATCCCCGCGGAAGGCTGAAAATAGACAAACTGGCGGCGGAAAATGAAAAATCACAGCTTGAAATCTCCGGCGATGTCATTGATCCGGCATCGTTAATGACGCCAAGTTCTAACGCTCCCTATACCCTGAAATTAGAAGCGCGTAATTTTAATATCACTCCGGCGGCTAAAGATATTTTCCCGGTTGAAGTCATAGAATCCTGCAAGTCATTGAACTTTACCGGCGACCTGGATATTTCTGCGGATATCCAGAAGAATAATCCAAAATCCAAGAACATCACCCCATCAGAAACGCGGATTGATTACCACCTGACGGCGAATATCTCAAACGGTGCATTTACCACGGGCATCCCGTTTACCGAAATAAGCGGCAAGTTAATCATTGACGGGCACAAAATAGGAGAAAAACAGCATTATTCCCTTGGTTCCATAAATCTCTCCCAGGTTAAAATAAGTGACAAGCGTTTTGAGAATGTATCGATGACATTTTCCCACCAGGATAACCGGATAATGGCGACTAAAATCCAGGGGACTGCTTACCAGGGCAGTGTTACCGGTTCTTTGAATATTTCCCTGCCGGATTTTAATTATAGCGGTAAATTTAACGTAAACGGATTGGACCTGACCGATTTCAGCCGCAATACCTTCCCGAATAACGCTGAGGTCATAGGGAAAACCGCCCTTGAACTGGAAATCAACGGCACTGGAAGCGCCCCTGAGACAATCGGCGGGCATGGGGTTCTGACTATTTCCGAGGCTCAATTGTGGGATGTCCCGCCCCTTTTTGCCATATTTTCCACGTTTAAGTTTACCAAGAAATCAAAGTTTGAACGCGGTGAAGTAAAATTCAGGATAAAAGACAGGAAGTTCCAGCTTGACCGGATTAAATTCACCAGTCCCGAAGTTTTTTTGAGGGGGAAAGGGACGATGGATTTCAACTGGATTCTTGACGTGCAGGTGGATATTGAGGAACGTAAAACCGGATTTATTCCGCTTGATTTTGTCAAGAACCTGATTAAAATATTCTCCCGCCCGATTTATACCATCAAGATTGAGGGTCCGTTTGGCGACCCGAAAGTATATCTTAAACCATTACCGATACTTTCAAAAGATTAGAAATGAAGATAATTATTGCCAAGACGACCGGGTTTTGCTGGGGGGTAAAAAGGGCGATGGAACTTGCCCAGCAGATGGCAAAGCCCTCCTTAGCCAAGCGCAGGCAAAAAATCTATACGCTGGGGCCTCTTATCCATAACCAGGAAGCCGTGGAACTCCTTGAAAAACAAGGGATTATGGCATACAATCCAAAGGCCAAGTCGCCGGCGGTGATAATCATCCGGGCACACGGCCTGCCGCCCGATGCGGTAACCAAACTGGAAAAGCGGGGGTTTAAGATTATTGATGCTACCTGCCCGCACGTCAAAGTGTCTGAGAAAAAAGCCAAGCAATACGCCGGACAAGGTTTCCGGGTGATTATAGTCGGCGATAAAAAGCACGCCGAGGTCATCAGCCTGGTCGGCTACGCCAAATCCGGCAATGCCGTAATAAAACCATTGGTCGTTAGTTCCCCGGCAGAGGCAAAACATCTTAAGCTGAAGAAAGGCAACCGGTATGCGGTCATCGCCCAGAGCACCTTCCAAAAAGAGGCGTATGAAAAAATAGTTGCCGCGCTGAAAAAGCGCATCCCGGATTTAGAGGTAATAGACACTATTTGCCGGGTAACCACCTTGCGCCAGGAGGAAATCAAGCGAATGGCGAAAAGAGTGGATGCGTTTATTGTGGTCGGTGCTCATCACAGCGCGAATACGACGAGATTGGCATTGCTTGCGCGCTCCACCGGCGTTCCAACATTCCATATCGCCCAGCCCAAAGAGATTCCGTTTGAGGAAATCAGAAAATATCGCACGATTGGCATAACTTCAGGGACTTCCACACCGGAATGGATAACCGAATCAGTCATCAATGCCCTAAAAAATAATGGGTAATATATATTATATGGATACCCTATATATGCTATGGGGGTGAGGTGGGCACATCGTATGGATAGTATACCTATGTCATACAGATTCTATGCCCATATCATGCGGATAGTATGCTTATACCATACGGATTGTATACCAGTATTATGCGGATAGTTGCTTTGTTGAATAATTATTTTGAGGAGTGATATAAAAGTTAAAGTAAAACAGGGTCATAGACGAAAATACTTGTAGAGAACAGTATTTTTATAAGGAGAACCCGTCTATGACCCCTGATTTATTATGTGAATCGGCAAA
>JACQZI010000030.1 GCA_016207825.1 Planctomycetota bacterium
AGGGCAGATTTGGGAAGCTTATAAATCTCGCACCCTACCAGACAGATAAAAACACCCCCCCCTACCCATCCCCCCTATACCCCCAGGGGTATCCCTCTCCGGGGTATACCGAGAACGAAAAGGGAGTATATAGAATTTCTATTTAAGGGGAACAAAAATAGTTATGCCCTCCTTACAGGGTATCACTACCCCCTCTACCCACCTCCCCTATACCCCCCTCCCTACCCCCATTCTGGGGGAGTAGAAAAACTGGAATAGGGGGTGCGACGGTAAAACGAATCCGCGTCTTTGCGTTGGGACGGCTAAAGCTCGTATATTGATTAAATCAGAATCAAAATGCCAAGGGGGATTTTTAGGTAATTACTGAACTCTTGCGAAAGCGTTCCCTCTGTCATTCCCACCCAGCTCCTCTTACTTAAACACAAACAAAGAGAGTGTTAGAACACCGCCGACGATATAGAGCATAAGCGTATTGGGCATGGCATAAGGATAACCCATGAGGAGAAATCCGGTGAGCATAAGCTTGGCATCGGAACGCTTCTTGCCGACCATGAATGCGGACAAACCGACACATCCGAATATCAACGCTCCAAACAAATCAGCTGCGGTCATTTATCACCTTCCGGCTTAGGAGGTATTTTCATCGAATAGACCGCTCCGGAGGCGGACAGATGGATAATTCCTTCTTTGCTTACCGCCATCGCATTGATGTGGCCCTTGGGCAAATTGCAATTCATTTCAACCCAACTTTTCCATTTATCATAAGAGACAAAGACGCCTGCCCTCGCCTCCGCCACGACCATGGTATAGTCATCAGAATTGACGAATGCAATGCCGACAATCCCGGACGGCATATTCGGGGTGACTTTTTGAAATATGCATTCCGTAGCATTAGTTTTTAAATCCACCCGGTAAACATATTGGGTGAATTTTTCCCTCCGCGAACCGCCGATATACACAACATCCGGATTAGCCGGATCAAAACAAACAGCAGCAATGAATAAAAACGATTCATCGCCAAAGGTAATATCCTTCTTTTTCCATGTCTTGCCCTTGTCACCGCTAAAGGCAATTCCTTCAGTGCCGATAGCCAGGGCTGAATTGCCGTTTCTTACGATAAATTGAACGCCTTCGCCGATATCGCCCGGCAATTCTCCGGCTTTTTCCCATTTGTTCCCACCGTCAGCGCTTTTGAGCGATTTTTTATCATTCCAAGTGAGGCAATATATTTCATCTTTCCCGCAATAAACCGCGTTATAGGGTGTTTTATCTTTTAACGATTCTATAAGCGACCAGCCCTTGCCGCCGTCCGTACTGCGGCAAAACCCCACATCCGTTTCGGCTATCAACAAATCGTCCGTCCCGACTATATTATATGTATTGCTGAAAGGCCGCTTGGGCTGGATAGGCTCCCATGATTCACCGCCATTGCGGCTGATTCTGATTCCGGAAGTATACTCGGCCAGATAAATATCTTTCGGATTATCAGGGTCAATATATATTTTTTGCGCCTGGTTTGCCGCGAACCCTTCTCCGCTCCACTGCCATTCTTCGCCGCCGTCGGTGGTTTTGAAAATGCCGTGCTGAGTGCCGCAATACATCACGTTTTTATCCGAAGGGTCAAAAGCGATTGCGCTGACGCTCATGTTATGCAATCCGGTATTAAGTGTTTCCCATTTTTTGCCGTTATCGCGCGAGACAAAAAGCCCGTATTCATGCGAACCGACGTAAATATCAGCCGTTTCCAGGTGGAAAGCAATGAACCTTATCGCCCGGTCTTTAAACTTTTCATCCAAAAGCTTCCAAGTCGCGCCGCCGTCGACCGATTTAAATATCCCTCCCTTGTCAGATTTATCAGAACTTAAGAAAGATATGCCGAAGAGCGTTTTGGCGTCCCGCGGCGAACAGACGATTCTCTTGTTGCCGATGACAATATCTTTCATCCAGGTCTTGCCGCCGTCTTTTGAGGTCAATAAAATGGAATCGTGCAAAGTGCTGTCCATATCGCTCGCCATCTGGCTTATGGAGATGACAAGCGTATCATCGCCGATAAAATTCAGCGACTTATTAAAGAACAGCGGCGCCGAATAGTAATAACTGCTATACGAAAAAGGGCCTATTTTAAACTGTTCCCATTCGGTTTTGTCGGAAGGCAAACACGCCAGGAAACAATCGTAGGTATGCCGGAATTCCGGTTTTTCCGCGTTATCCACCTGCTCAATCTGGCAGGAAAACAACAGGCAATAAACGCCCTTGGGCCCGCTTTCCATCAGGCCTATTTTCAGGTTATTTTTAAAGGTGTGGATTTTATTCCATGTTTTGCCATGGTCCTTGCTTTGATAAACGGACGAATCGCTATAGATATACAAAATATCTTTTACAAGGTGCACCGGCTGGTCTTCAAGAAACACTTCCGGAGGAATTATCCGGTTCCAGGATTTTCCACCGTCGGAACTGACATAATTGCCGCCGCCCGGTCCATAGGCGTAAACAATTTGTGAATCGACGGAATCAACCTCTAAATCGAAAACCAAACTCCCCCAAGGACCATGGGTCACCCAGAGATTTTCTTTGTTGCCGGCAGGCTCATCCCCGGCATAAATAAATGAAAATAACATTAAAACACATAGGATAAGAATTGCGGATGTCGCGTATCGATTCTCTTTTAACATCTGTTTCATTTTTTCTCCTGTCTGCTCAGCTGCGGTCATTTATTCTCTCCGGGTTTTAGTAATGATTCATCCTTAACATCAGCCAGCCATTTCATAAGGTCATCAGCTATATATTCCCTGTCCTGGGGGTTTTTAGTCTCGCCGGCCCATAAATATTTATCATCCGGATTATCGGCGAAATCCAATATTTTATGCTGGCCGCTATCCGGAAGCCCGACAATACTTAAGATGCAGACAATCCTGACCCATTCATCATCGCTTAAAACGCCGGATATTAACTCTCGTATCCCTTGTTTCCCCAAACCGGAAAGATTTTTTCCCGCTTTCATCACCGCTTCCTTATCCCAGGTATTATTAATTTGGGTATGATTCAACTTATACGCGTAATATTTGACTTTAAGATACGTTATCGGATTGCCTATTAAGATGACTAACCCGACCAAAGCGGCTATTATGATTACGGCAATTATTATCTTTTTCATATTATTTACTCCTCTTATTTATATTCGGTTATTTATTTCCCTTAACGTTTTTAATAGTCATTTTCCGTGTGTATTTGCGGCTAAAATCACGTATTATTCCTCCACCATTTTCAAGAACTCTTTTTCATCAATCACCTTAATCCCCAGTTTTTTTGCCTTATCCTGTTTCTCGCCCGCCCCCGGGCCGGCAACGACATAACTTACCTTCTTGCTCACGGATTCCGAGGTCTTCCCTCCAAGCGATTCCACAATCTCCTTTGCCTTGGAACGCGGATATTTTTCAAGCTCACCGGTAAAGACGAAAATCAGTCCGGCAAGTTTTCCGACTTTTGGCTTTCCGGCCTTCGGGTCTATGCCGGCTTTCTTAAGCTTTTCAATCACCTTGCGGTTGCTTGAATCGGAGAAAAACTGCCTGATAGTTTCGGCAACGACAGAGCCGATTTCCGGAATCTCCTCCAGTTTCTCCTGCGGCGCCTCCATAAATTCGTCTATTGATTGGAAATGTTCGGCAATGGTCTTGGCAATGGCCTCGCCGACATGGCGGATGCCCAATGCATAAATCAGGCGCGGCAAGGTTGCTTCCTTAATTGAATTCTTTATGGCGTCCATAATATTCTGCGCCAGCTTCTCCCCCATCCGCTCCATTTTCAAGATATCGTCCTTCGTGAGCGCGTATAAATCCGATGGGTCTTTAACCAGCCCTTTATTGACCAGTTGCTCGATAATCTTTTCACCCAGTCCTTCGATATTCATCGCCTCGCGCTGGGCAAAGTGCTCGATTCTCCCCTTGACCTGCGCCGGGCAGGCGATATTCGGACAGCGCGCGATGACCTCATCCTGCGGAAAGACTATCTTTGAACCGCATTCCGGGCATTTATCCGGCATGATAAAATTATCTTTGCCCCTGGGTTTGGAGGTAATCACCTTGACAATCTTCGGGATAACATCACCGGCGCGTTTTATCACCACCGTATCGCCTATTTTAAGGTCAAGTCGTTTTATCTCATCCTGGTTATGTAGCGTGGCGCGGGAAACCTCCACCCCTCCGACAGAAACCGGTTCCAGGATGGCAACCGGGGTGAGGGCGCCGGTTCTCCCGACCTGCACTTTGATATCCAAGAGTTTGGTGGTTTCTTCGCGTGCCGGAAACTTATAGGCAATCGCCCATCTGGGACTGCGCGCGCGCATGCCCAACCGGTCGCGCAAACTAAAATCATTCACCTTAATGACAATACCATCTATCTCGTAAGGAATTTTATCGCGCTCTGACAGCATCTTTTCGTGGTATTTTTTAAGCTCTTCCAAATTTCCGCATAGTTGCGAATGCCTGATAACCTTTAAGCCGAGCGCGGATAAATATTCCATCATATCTTGGTGTGTTTTCTCTTTAACCCCTTTGGTGTCTCCGATGCCATGAATCATAATGTCAAGCGGGCGCGCGGCGGTTATTTTGGGGTCGAGCTGGCGTAAGGAACCGGCCGCAGCATTGCGCGGATTGGCAAAGAGTTCTTCCCCTTTTTGGGCACGCTCCCGGTTAAGCTTATTAAAGGCATCCTTATTGATAAAGACCTCGCCGCGGACTTCCAGATAGGCGGGCAAGGGAAAATCCTCTTCTATCAGGCGCAGGGGAATGCTCTTTATGGTCTTAAGGTTTTCGGTTATAAGCTCCCCTGTCATCCCATCGCCCCTGGTCGAACCGACTTTAAATATGCCTTTCTCATAAACGAGTTCCACGGCCGTACCGTCTATCTTGGGTTCGGCAACGAAATCTATTTCTTTAGCGCCCTTAAGCTCGGACATCAAACGTTCGTACCATTGCTCAAATTCGGCCTCATCCATGGCGTTTTCTAGGCTGACCATAGGCTGTTTATGCTGGACGGTCAAGAATTTATCAAGCGGCTTGGCGCCGACGCGCTGGGTGGGAGAATCCGGCGTAACGAGTTCCGGATATTTCGCCTCAAGAGCGGAAAGAGCCCGCATCAATTTATCGTATTCGGCATCTGATACCTCAGGGTCATCCAGAACGTAATAACGATGGTTGTGGTAATTTATTTCCGTCCTGAGCTCATCCGCTTTCTTTTTAATATCTAGGGATATCATAAATGGTTTATTTTCGAGCTGTCATTCTGAGCCCCGCTTTGCGGGGAGAAGAATCTCATTCTCAAAACGCCATAAGATTCTTCACTTCCCCCTCCACTTTATTTCGGGGGGACACCCCGAATAATCGGGAGTCCCCGTAGGGGGCGTTCAGAATGACATTAAACCTTTATATTTTGATAGTTCGCATTATACCAGATATGGGTTTTTAGTCAAAGAGATTATCTACAGATTTAAGAAGGTTTATTCCGATAGACTTACTATGCCTGATTTATCAAATTACATAGCTGGTTTCATGGAATACCTAACGGCTAGGAATGTTTCCGTGGAAACCATCCGCGCGTATAAATCGGATTTGGCACAGTTTATTGATTTCTTTAAGGGGAAGAAAATAACGCTCGACCCGAAATCGCTCGATACGCTCCAGATGAGGGAATACATTATCCATCTAAAAGAGCTAAACAAGCTCAAGACCTCTGTGGCACGCAAGGTGGCTTCGCTCAAGGCGTTTTGCCGCTTCCTTAATAAAAAAGGCATCATGGATAAAAACCCGGCGCTGATATTGCGCTCGCCGAAACTGGATAAGCGGCTACCATCATTCCTGACCGAGACAGAAACTTCCGGATTACTGGATAAAATAGACCTTTCAACGCTGGCCGGCAAGCGCGACAAGGCAATTATCGAACTGCTTTACAGCACGGGATGCCGGGTAAGCGAACTAGCCGGATTATACATCAGAGATATTGATACGGGAGGCGCCATAGTCAGGTTAAGAGGAAAGGGGAAAAAGGAGCGGTTGGTGCCATTGGGTAATTTCGCGATAAAAGCTATCGAGGATTACCTTAATTCGCGCATCAAGGAAAACCAGTTGGCAACTCCGAATATACCGCTTTTCTTAAATCACCGCGACGGACATAAGCTAACCGACCGCAGCGTCCGGAGAATTATCAAACTGCATACCAGGATGGCCGGACTGGAAGGCAAGAAAATCAGCCCGCACACCTTGCGGCACACCTTTGCCACGCATCTATTAGACCACGGGGCGGATTTGAGGAGTGTGCAGGAATTCCTGGGGCATAAGAGTTTATCCACCACGCAGATTTATACGCACGTAACAACAGCGCGTTTGAGGGATATTTACAGTAAAAGCCATCCGCGGGCAAAAACCAAGACAGGATAATTTCGGCTATTCTAGAAAGACAAAATTTATTCTTTTACCTTCTTCACTTCCGAAGTGATCGTAATAAGCCCTTCAACCTTTATAATGGATTTAGTTTTTTCTTCGGCCTTGCTTTTTTTATCCAGAGTAAATTTGCCGTCTAATTTGACATAATGGACTATTTTATTCTCCAAATCAAAGTAACAAACGCCGGTTAATTCCACAGTCGCCTGCGGTGTATCAGCAGACTGCTCACGGGCCGCCGAGATTTTAACGGCTATCTTGGCGCAGGTATATCCTTTGTAATCGGTTATTTCCTCTAATGACGCATCCCCTATTATCGAACATTTATCGGAATCGTAATCTTCCCGGAAAATAATCATCCCGAAATCGTCTTCCCTTATTTTCCATGAATCGCCCACTTTAACCTGGGCCGGGGCAATAAATCCGTCGAATTCATTAGAAGGGATAACATACGGGACATCCCTCGATAAAATCATATCCTCTTCTTTGCTTATCACCCTGGATTCAGCAACTTTGCTATCTTTTATTTTTAATCCTAATTTCCGGTCTTTCAGGGAGGTGTCTTCGTCTTTAATCGAAGCTTTCGAATCGCTGGTAGGCAAACCGCTCTTTTTGACATGGGAGGCCGTATACACCCTCTCGGCTTCCACGGTTTCCCCGGTTGAAATAATATTTTCCGTATATTTATTCTGTATGGATTGGACAAAGGTGTAAGTTGATGGTTTCTTACCTTCGGTTTCCAAGGTAAGATTCCCTTTCCATTCCTGCGATTGATAGACCTCAAATTTATCACCGGCTTTCATTTCCGGGGTCAATTGATAAAGGTTATCAGCGGAATAATCCGTCTTCTTTGTATTGGCAACATCACCGCCGACAGGCAGATCGGATTTTGCCGCCGGTTTATCCTGCGTCCAGATTACGCCCGTGATTAAAAGCAAAAGACTCAAAGAAACGATGATGTATTTCATGTTCATAATACAGCCTCCTTTCACAATGCTATTTAGATTATATTAACCCTTGGGATTATGTCAAGAAAATCGCTTCGCGATAACTTTAATGTGATTTTCCCCTTCCCCCCGCAAAGCGGGGAAGGGACTCCCTATCAGTCCCCGCAGTATAACGGAGCAGGGCAGTGGTTAGGAAAGTTTAAACTTTTCTATACCACAAGATATGTTTTATTTAAAATAATTATTAAACAGCGCCTGTAAAACGACTGATTTTTCTGGAAGATGCATTGTGATTTTGATATTTGTAATGTATTATGAACATTAATGAAAAGCTGATAAACCATATCGCACATCTGGCGCGGCTGGAACCCAATCTTGAGGAAAAAGAAGCACTCCGCAAAAACCTCGCCCAAATCCTGGATTATATCGGGAAGCTTAAAAGCATTGATACGGATAAAATTGAGCCGTTAATCCATTCAATTGAAATGAATAACGTCTTAAGGGAAGATAAAACAAAACCGGGCATTACGCGGGAGCAAGCATTAAGCAATGCTCCAGAAAAGGAAGCGGGCTTTTTCCGCGTTCCTAAAATCATAGAATAATATGGAATTATATAAGCATACCGCCCTGGAAATAAGGGACATGGTTTTAGACAAAAAAGTTTCCTCCACAGACGTGGTTAAAGACACTTTTAAGCGCATTGATTCGGTTGAGCCGAAAATCAAGGCGTATCTCACCCTCTGCAAGGAAACCGCTTTAGCCCAGGCTGGGAAAATAGATGAGAAAATACGTAAAGGCGAAAAAATCGGACAGCTTGCCGGCATCCCGATAGCCATCAAAGATAATATCTCTACGCAAGGAATAAAAACCACCTGCGCATCCAAAATACTTAGCAATTTCACCCCGCCTTATGATGCCTATGTAATAAAGCGCATCAAGGAAGAAGATGGCATTATCATAGGGAAAACCAATCTGGATGAATTCGCCATGGGTTCTTCCTGCGAGAATTCCGCTTTCGGCCCGACCCATAACCCGCACGATTTATCCAGGGTTCCGGGTGGTTCAAGCGGCGGCTCGGCAGCGGCAATTGCTTCTGATATGGCTTTTATTTCTCTGGGTTCGGATACGGGCGGCTCTATCAGACAACCGGCGGCTTTATGCGGAGTGGTTGGACTGAAGCCAACTTATGGCGCTGTTTCCAGATACGGATTGGTTGCCTTTGCGTCTTCGCTTGACCAAATCGGACCGATAACCAAGGATGTCCGTGATGCGGCTTTGATGATGAACGTCATTGCCGGATACGACCCGCAGGATTCGACATCGGTAAAAGAGTTCAATAGTTCAAAAGTTGAATGGTTCAAAAGGCTGGAAGATGGAGTAAAGGGATTAAAAATCGGCATACCAAAGGAATACTTCGCAGAAGGAATAGATAAAGATATCAGTAAATCAGTATATCAGAGTATCGGATTATTAGAGAAATTGGGAGCAAAAACCATAGATATTTCGTTACCGCATACCGAATACGGAATCGCCACTTATTATATCATTGCGCCGTCTGAGGCAAGCTCTAACCTAGCTCGTTATGATGGAGTGCATTATGGATACCGAACCACAGATTACACAGATTTAATGTCTATGTATCATAAGAGCCGGAGCGAAGGATTCGGCCCCGAAGTAAAACGCCGGATTATGCTCGGCACATTTGCGCTTTCCAGCGGATATTACGATGCATATTATCTCCGTGCTTTAAAAGTAAGGCGTTTAATCAAGAACGATTTCGATGAGGCATTTAAGAAAGCGGATGTCATCCTCTCCCCCACCTCGCCGATACCGGCTTTTAAGATGGGAGAAAAACTGGATGACCCCTTGCAGATGTATTTATGCGATGTGATGACCGTCTCCGCAAACCTGGCAGGAATCCCGGGTATTTCCATCCCATCAGGCTTTACTAAAAGCAAGCTTCCGGTTGGCTTGCAGATATTGGGAAAACCATTTGAAGAAGAGACAATATTACGAGTCGCCAGAACGTTTGAACGGGAAACCGATTATCATAAAACAAAACCAGTTATTTAATATATGGACTACGAAATAGTTATAGGGTTAGAAGTTCATCTTCAGCTTAAGACTGATTCGAAGATGTTCTGCGGCTGCCGCAATAAATTCGGGGCGGAGCCGAATACCTTAACCTGCCCCGTCTGCCTGGGAATGCCCGGAATACTGCCGGTTATCAATAAACAAGCCTTTGATTACGCCTTGCGCGCCGGACTGGCATTAAACTGCAAGATTGATTCATTTACTAAATTCGACAGGAAGAATTATTTCTATCCGGACCTGCCTAAAAATTACCAGATATCACAATACGATCTCCCCTTTGCCAAAGACGGATGGCTTGATATTAAACTAACAACTGATAACAAACCACTAACAACTAAAAGAATCGGCATTACCAGAGTGCACCTGGAAGAAGACACGGGAAAACTTATCCACCCGGAAGTAAGGCAGGAAGCCGGGGCAGAAAAGACACAATTAGGCTATAGCTTGGTCGACCTAAACCGCGCCGGAGTGCCACTTTTGGAAATCGTCAGCAAGCCGGAGATTAACTCGCCGGAAGAAGCCTATGCGTATCTGGGAGCTTTAAAGGAAATTATGCAATACCTGGAAATATCCGATTGCGATATGGAAAAAGGGTCGTTGCGTTGCGACACCAATCTGTCCGTCCGCCCGAAAGGCGACAAGAAATTAGGCACCAAAGCAGAGATAAAAAATATCAACTCATTCAAGTTTGTCAAGAACGCCCTGGTATATGAAGCGAAACGGCAGACAGAACTCCTTAAGAAAGGCGAACCTGTTATCCAGGAAACACGACTCTGGGATGAAAAGGAAGAAGTGACAAAACCGATGCGTTCCAAAGAAGAAGCTCATGACTACCGCTATTTCCCGGAACCTGACCTCGTTCCGGTAATAATAGACGCCAAATGGCTGGAAGAAGTCAAAAAAAACATGCCAGAATTGCCGGAGACACGGCGCAAACGGCTTATTAACCAGTATCAAATCTCTGAACACGAAACAAATGTATTAACGCAAGAAAAGGCTATGGCTGATTATGCCGAATCCGGTCCCGTGAGAACAAAAACCGCCCGGAATCTTATGCTGGGAATAGTCCTGCAGATTATTAATGAGCGGAAGATAGAGTTCGGTGAATTCGCACGGAAAGTGCCGCCGGAAAATCTCTTAGAGCTGGCAGAACAATTAGACAAGAAAATAATTGTCTCTACAATGGCAACAACCGTTCTCGGTAAAATGCTGGATAGCGGGAAAACCGCCGCCGAGATTATCAAGGGACAAGGATTGGAACAGGTATCAGACAAAAGTTCGCTTGAACCGATTATCAAGGAAGTGATTAAGAATAATGCCAAAATCGTGGCTGATTATAAAGGCGGCAAGAAAACCGCCATCCAATCGCTTATCGGACAGGTAATGAAAGCCAGCCGAGGCAAAGCCAATCCGCAGATTGTAAAAGAATTGCTTGCTAAATTGTTAGACAATTAATAGAAAGGAGCTAACCATGGACCCCATGAAAGAATTTTTCCTGTTTCTTTCACGGCAGAAGTCACTGCACAAGATGTTGTCATCATCCGGTCCATTTTGCGTCATTACCAGAAGGTTTGTTTCCGGAGATACCATCGAAGAAGGCGTCAAAGCCAGCAAGGAACTAAACCAGAAAGGCGTAATGGTGTCACTGGATTGCCTTGGCGAAAGCGTCCTGGATGAGAAAATGGCTGATGCGGTCGTCCAGGAATACCTAAAAATCATGGAACATATAAAAGACGAAGAGGCGTTTAAAATCAGCGTCTCCCTGAAATTAACCCAGCTCGGACTGGATATCGGCAAAGAGCTATGCCTTAAAAACCTGCGGCAGATACTGCAAAAGGCAAAAGATTACGGCAAACTGGTCACGATTGATATGGAAGATACGCCTTACACGGACCGCACCATAGATATCTATAAATCAATGCTTGCCGAAGGCTTCAAGGGAACCGGAATCGTTATCCAATCCTATTTAAGGAGGACAGAAAGCGATATCCGGAACATGCTTCCTTTGGGGCCGCGGGTGAGGCTATGCAAAGGCGCCTATAAAGAACCGGCCACCGTCGCTTTCCCGGATAAAAAAGATGTTGATAAAAACTATCTTAACATCCTTTCCATACTACTGAGCAAAGAAGCGTTAGGCTACGGCACTTACCCGGAAGTGGCCAGCCACGACGAAAAGATAATCAACTGGACATTGGATTATGTTAAGAAAAACAATATCGCGCACGATAAATTCGAATTCCAGATGCTTTACGGAATCCGGCGCGATTTGCAGGAAAAACTTGCCAAGCAGGGCTACAGGATAAGGGCATATGTGCCCTACGGAACGCATTGCTATCCGTATTTTATGCGGCGTCTGGCCGAACGTCCGGCAAATGTGCTGTTTATGGCAAAGAATATGCTCTATAGATAAAAGGAGATTTATTATGATGGTTATCGGTTATGTCTTGGTGGGATTGGTTGCCGGCGTGGCAGGCGGAATGCTTGGAATAGGCGGAGGACTGATTATTATCCCGGCCCTTGTTTATATTTTCGGATTCGGGCAGCACATCGCGCAGGGCACGACCTTGGCGCTGATGGTCCCGCCTATCGGCATTTGGGCAGCTTATATATATTATCAAAAGAATTTCATAGACTTCCAAGCAGCGCTTTTTATCTGCCTGGCTTTTTTTCTGGGCAGTTACTTCGGCGCTAAATGGGCAGTATCAATTCCGGCTCCGCTATTAAAGAAAATATTCGCGGTCTTCCTGGCTGCAATCGCAGTCAAGATGTTTACAGAAAAATAATTCCATGCAAACAGAAACGTTAGGCGATTTTGAATTATACCGCGACCAGCCGATAGGCAAAGGCGGCGGCGGCGAGGTCTACAAAGGCAGGCAGATTTCGCTTAACCGGCCGGTAGCCATAAAGTTCCTTTCTTCAGAATTGACCGATGACGAATCATTTGTCCTGCGTTTCCGGCGGGAAGCTGAATGCCTTGCCAAGCTTAATGATGAGCATATCATCCAGGTTTACGGGGCGGGCGAATACAAAGGCTCCCATTACTTTGCCATGGAATACGTGCCGGGCGTGCCGCTTGCCAAGTTTCTGGAACGCAAGTATAAATTCTCGCTTGACGATATCATTTATATCGGCGCTGCCGTTGCCAAGGCATTAAAAGCCGCCTGGGAATGCGATGAGCAAATCATCCACCGCGATATCAAGCCATCCAACGTCATGGTAGCTTTCCCAACCGCCGTATTGGAATCAAAGAAACTCGATATGAAAGAGGCGAAAATCAAGGTAATGGATTTCGGGCTGGCGCGCGCCATCAAAACACAAGCTTCGGCGCAGGACCTGACCATGACCGGCACGATTATGGGCACGCCCAGATACATGTCGCCGGAACAGGGGCTTGGAAAACCTTTGGATATCCGCTCTGACTTATATTCATTAGGAGTCGTCCTTTACGAGCTTGCTTCAGGAAAGGCTCCTTTTGAAAGCGATACCTCAATGGGCTATATCAATATGCATATAAACACCGACCCGATTTCCATCCATAATATAAAACCAAATATCCCGAAAGAAATGGAAATGGTCATAATGAAGTGCTTGAGAAAAGAACCTGCGGAACGATATCGCAATCCAACTGAACTGATAGACGATTTTGAGGCTATTAAACAAAAGCACGCGCCATTTTATGCCAAAACTCAAATGATCACGACAGAATCGCCTGCCCAGCCAAAACCCGCGCCAAAAAGCAGGCGTTTCCCAATTGGATTAAGCATCCTTCTTATACTCGCCATACTGGGATATATCGGCTATAGAATTGCCATGAATAACCCGGATGTCCAGCGTTATATCAAGCCGAATATTGAACCGGCCATAATCGGCCAGCCTTCTCCGGAAACCATCCTAGGAGACGAACAGATGAAAATCATCAATCATACGGGAAAGGATATAAACAATCCCTTTGATTACGGCATCCAGATTATGTCCTTTATAGAAAATACTTCCGGCGAAATACAGACGCGGAAATTACGGGTTGAAATTGACTGGCAGGGAAAAACTTATATCAAGGAAAAGGAAATAACGCTTTCTCCGAAAAGCTCCAGCACATTCACGGTAGATTTCTACGAACCGACTGAAAGCGAAGATTTTTACAAGTACCGGGTTTTATTAACCAAGCCGTAAAATCACTTCGCCACCCCATTCCAGAATTTTCTATAATCGGGTGTCCCCGAACCCCGCTTCAGCGGGGGGAGAGGGGCATCAGTCGCCGTATCCAGTCAACCGTTCCCGCGCCGAACATAAATAAAAGCGACCCTATTATAAACGCCAGGCGATATATGAAAAACACAAGCCACCCTCCGCCTATAAGTTCAAGCATTTCACTGTGTTCAAAGTAGCCAATAAGAACTATCAGCAATGTCCAGCCGATTATGATAAAGAACGAGATGAGCCCTGTCTTGAAACTTGCGTTAGCTATTGATTTGCTGCCGTCAAATCCGCCTAAATTAATAGCCGAAAGAATTGCCGAAACAATGACACAAAGCAAACAAATAACATAGATAATCCACGTCAAAGTGCCCAGAAAGCCAAGCGTTTCCGTATTGAATGGAATAGACAATAATTTCCCGATATCGGCTATTGATGCCGTTTGAACGATTTGGATTGCCGCAATTATCAGAAAAGCAATCGCCGCAACCCCTCCAAGGAAACGCGCAATATCGTTTTTCTCATAGAACATCCTGAGCCGCGCGCCTGCTAACATAAGTATAAAAGCCAGTACTCCGAAAACCATCAGCAGGTTATTGCTTTCAAATGAATTAGACATATTTGAAGACATGTTGGTATTAGAGGATTTTGCCGTATAAATCAGGAAAACGATCAAACCAACTATGCTAATAGCTACCCCGCGGAAAATACCGTGGCTTAGCATCGGAAGCACAAGCAATATCACGCCGCATAACGCAGGTAACAACGAAACAAAACCATCCCAAAATGATATCTCGAAAGAGCCCCAGCTCATGTCTGTTTGTCCCATAAAAGATTTTAATGGGATGAAATAGTTGATGATTAAAGCGACACCGATAATCTTAGCCCACTTATCAATAGCGCCGGCGCCTTTATGGCTTAAAAACTGGGATGTGCTGACAACCCCGGTCCTCCGGCATGCCGGGCAAAGCCGCCTGCGGTCAACTACCATAAGGCATTCAGAACAAAAATCTTTCCGGCAGGCATCGCAGAAGCCGGCAATAGGTTTCCCCGGATGGTTTGGGCAGGTTTTTCCGCCATGATGCAAACTATCCTCGCCGCGATGGTGGACATCAAATTGATCCGGATCCGCATCCTTCTTAAGCATTTCGCCGCACAGGTTGCACGTCAAAGCGCCTTCTTTATTTTCATACTGACACTTCGGGCATTTCATAATGCTTCTCCTATAAAATATTGGCTTAACGATTATTTACACTCTGCCGGAAGGACCTCTATTTTATCTCCTTTTCGCTCCAAGTAGCCGCAATTAATTTTTGGGTCATGCTCCCAAAAGCAAATCCATTTTTCTTTCACGGCCTGTTCGATAAGGAATCCTTTTGATTCCATGGTTTCTTCCGGGTAGAGGTCATAACTCATCGCGTAAGGCAAATCAAGATGCGCGGTCGTCGGGATGAGGTCGCTCCAGAAAACACCCTTTTTCCCTCCGGAGCTAAACAAGATAACCTGATGCCCCCTGGTATGTCCGCCGGTCGGTTTCACTTTCACTCCAGGGGCAATCTCTTTTTCCCCGTCAATCAACTCCAGGACGCCGTATTCTTTCAAAGGCATGATATTTTCCGGGCGGTAGCTGGCGCGGGTGCGGACGGTCGGCGCAACCGCTTTTTCCCACTCCGCTTTCTGCACGATGTATTTCGCATTCGGGAAAGCCGGTTTGAATTTATTATTGCCATCGGGAACGGTATTATATCCGGAGTGGTCAAAATGAAGATGGGTATTAACCACCATATCAATATCTTCCGGCTTTAAGTCACAGGCGGCAAGACTGGAAAAAAGGTCAGGCGGGTGCTGAATGGCGTAAATCTCCAGGAAACGCTTGTTATATTTCTCATTCGGCCCGACGCCGGTATTAATCAGGATGTTTTTACCGCCTGCTTGTATGGCAAGGCACCACAGCCCCATTTGTATCCTGTTTTGTTCATCGGCGCTAATGCGTTTTTCCCACAAGGCTTTCGGGACAATCCCGAACATCGCCCCCCCGTCAAGCCTGAAAAACCCGTCGCTGACTATATTAATATTTACGCTTCCGAGTTTCATATCTCCCTCACCACAGAGACACAGAGACCACAAAGATTATACAATAAATCTCCTGAGCCCATCCTTTAAAAGGGGAACATTAAAATTAATTAATAATCCAATACGTATCTTTGTTAATTTCAAATACGTTATCAACTGGGCTTCATGAATCGGTAATATTTCATCTACGGATTTAATTTCTACAATTACCGATTTTTCTATAAGTAAATCTAAACGGTATCCACAATCAACTTTTAAGCCCTTATATTCAACAGAAAACGGGAGTTGGCTTTGAAATTCAATATTACGCAATTTTAATTCTTTACACAGGCATGCTTCGTAAGTACTTTCCAGCAATCCCGCACCTAAATGACGGTGGACTTCAATAGCGGCTCCGATAATCTGTTCCGTAATCTTATTATCCACTTTGTGTCCTCTGTTTCTCTGTGGTAAAATCATCCGTTTTTCCGCTCCCAGTTATATGGGATTTCCGGCGTATCAAACGGCAAACGGTATTCATCCGGTTCTTTCGGATTATACGGCTGGGTCGGGCAATTAAGCATTATCGCTTCTTCTTCGCTGATGCATTTAAACCCGTGGTAAACAAATGGAGGAATCTGGACGAGAATCGGGTTATATGCGCCCATGAAAAATTCGTTAACCTCGCCCTTGGTCGCGGAGCCTTCCCGGGAATCGTATAAAACCACTTTCATCATCCCGTGCACAACGCAAAAAGAATCGGCCTGTTTTTTATGGTAATGCCAGGCTTTAACCACGCCCGGGTAAGCGGTAGTAATGTATACCTGCCCGAATTTGATGAATAAATCATCGTCCGAACGCAGGATTTCCATAATACGCCCCCGTTCATCCGGAATCGGCTTTAACTGCTTAATCTTAACATCTTTTATCATATATTAAGCCCCTGTCTTTCTCGTATATGCGATTACCTCATCCAGTATCTGGTCAATATTCTTGGTCGGCTTATAGCCGATGGTTTTATTTATTTTCTTTAAATCCGGGACACGCCTTAGCATATCTTCAAATCCTGATTCGTAGGCTTTATCATAAGGAATATGTTTTACGGTAGATTTGCTGTTGGTTTTGGCTTTTATCTTGCGTGCAAGTTCATTTATGGTGATCTCATTTTTACTGCCGATATTAAAAACCTCTCCCACCGCCTTATTGGTATTAACTAACTTAATAATTGCGCCGACCACGTCCGTCACCGCGGTGAAACAGCGCGATTGTTTCCCGTTTCCGTAAACCGTCATAGGCTCACCGCAAAGCGCCTGCTGGACAAAGCGCGGGATGACCATTCCGTAACTGCCGGTTTGCCTCGGTCCGACCGTGTTAAACAAGCGGGCGATGACCGTGGGCGTTTTTTTCTCGCGCCAGTAAGCGATTGATAAAAACTCGTCTATCGCCTTGGAGCAGGCGTAACTCCAGCGGCTACGGCAAGTGGGGCCAAGAATCGTGTCATCCGATTCCTTAAACGGAATCTTATTGCTTTTGCCGTAGACCTCTGATGTGGAAGCGATAAAAACCTTCTTCTTTTTCTTGGAGGCATGCCTTAAAACCACTTCCGTTCCGGAGATATTCGTCTCGATAGTCCGGACCGGGCTTTCCACAATCAACCGCACCCCGACCGCCGCCGCCAGATGGAAAATGACATCGCTCTGGTCAATCAATTCCGCCAGGACCGGCTCGTTGAAAATGGTGTCTATCGCGTAATAAAACCGCGGATTATTCCTGATATGCTCGATATTTTTTATGGAGCCGGTTGAAAGGTCGTCTATAACGAATACTTCGTGTTTCTTATTAAGCAAAGCCTCGGCAAGATGCGACCCGATAAAGCCGGCGCCGCCCGTGATTAAATAACGCATTGTTTTCCTGACTCTTAAATATAATTATCCACCAGCTTGGCTAGTTCATCCTTGGAACGCATCCCGACAATCTGTTCCATTAATTTGCCGCCTTTAAATATCATCAGGGTCGGGATGGCCGAAATCCTGTATTTCGTCGCGGTTTCCGGATTATCGTCTGTATTAACCTTTCCTACCTTGACTTTGCCCTTATAATCATCGGCAAGCTTTTCAACTATCGGGCCCAACATCCGGCAGGGGCCGCACCAGGGCGCCCAAAAATCCAACAACACCGGCAGGCTGCTTTTGGTCACTTCGTTTTCAAAATTACTATCTGTTATCGCTACAACATTTTCTGACATACAGCACCTCTCATTTTTAACTTGTTCGTCATCATTACCAAATCTTATTGACAAACGCAAGAAAATATTTATATATATTGTATAACTTATATAAGGAGAATGTATGAAACAAGTTAAGGTCTATTCGACCCCGACCTGCCCCTGGTGCCGGAAGGCAAAAGAGTATCTGCAAAACAAGGGAATCCAGTTCGAGAATTGCGATGTCTCCTCTGACCGCGCCAAAGCCGATGAAATGGTCAAATTAACCGGGCAGATGGGAGTTCCGGTAATCGTAATCGACAAGGAAATCATAATCGGTTTTGATACGGCCAAGATTGATAAATTGCTGTCTTAATAAAACCACGTCCCTGAATAAATAAGGAGCTTGTGATATGGCAAGAATTGTCAGATGCGGATTGATTCAAGCGGCTAATGCCAAAGGGCCCAAGGAATCCAATAGCGCCATCAAAAAAGCAATGGTGGATAAACACGTCAGGCTAATCGCCGAAGCGCACCGTAAAAAGGTCCAGGTTTTATGCCTGCAGGAATTATTCTACGGGCCGTATTTTGCCGCCGAGCAGAATCACCGCTGGTATGATATGGCGGAAAAAGTCCCTTCGGGTGCGACCACCAAACTCATGCAGCAGCTTGCCAAGAAATATAAGATGGTTTTGGTTGTTCCTTTAATGGAAGAAGTGATGAAAGGCGAATATTACAACACCGCCGTAGTGATTGACGCGGACGGCAAATACCTCGGTAAATACCGAAAGTCCCATATCCCCCATTGCTTCCCGGGCTTCTGGGAAAAATTCTATTTCCGCCCCGGTAACCTCGGATACCCGGTATTTGAAACGGCTTACGCCAAAATCGGCGTTTATCTTTGCTACGACCGCCACTTCCCGGAAGGGCCGCGAATCATGGGATTAAACGGCGCGGAAATAGTTTTTAACCCCAACGCGACCGTCGCGGGATTATCCGAACACATCTGGAAACTGGAAATGCCCGCCCATGCCGCATTTAACCAATACTATGTCGGCGTAATCAACCGCGTAGGAAAAGAATATTGGGATATCGGCGAATTCTACGGCACAAGCTTCTTTGCCGACCCGCGCGGGCAGATTATCAGCCAGGCCTCGCGCACTAAAGAAGAACTGCTGGTTGCCGATTTGGACCTCGATAAAATAACCGAAGTCAGGGACAAATGGCAATTCTACCGGGACCGCCGCCCGGAAACTTATATCGAAAGGACGCCATGCTTATAAAAAATATCTGCCGCGGCATATTAATCCCGCTTGTCTTTGCTTTGATTTCGTGCCAGACGACCACTTTCGTCCCCACCCCGGATAAACAACTGCCGCAACCAAAGCAGCCGGAAACAATGGTGCTGGTAAAAGAAAACCTATGGCTCGGGATATTGCTGGAAGAATCCGGCAACAAATTATTAATCAAGGATTTGTTCTGGAATTCTCCCGCCGAACATGCCGGCATTAAAGCAGGCGACCAATTAACCGTAATAAACGGGAAAAAGACAAGCACGCTGGCTGAAGCAAAAACATCGCTTTATTCATTGCCCACGAACGCCCCTGTCAGGCTAAACCTTATCCGGGAAGAAGAAAAAATCACGCTTTCAGCCGGAGATAAGAAAGAAGAACTTTCCACCCCTGATTTACCATCCAAATACCGTGAATTCTGGAACGGCTTAAAGCACGGCGAAACCGTTTCGCTTTTCGTAAGCAAGAAACTTACTCCGCTTGAGTTTTCTATAAAAGCAAAAAATATACCACCCGCTTACCCTTTGCCCGTTGAGGAAACGCCGGCAGAACCGATTACCCCAACCGCGCCATCGGCGTGGATGGGCGTCCAACTGTCTGATGTCAACGATTTAGAACCATTTGGCGAACCTAAAGGGCAAAAAGGCGTCAGGATAGACCAGGTCGTTCCCGATACTCCGGCGCAAAAAGCCGGGTTGCAGGATAAAGATATCATTATCAATTACGACTCCCAATCATTCAAAACCGATGAAACATCTCCCCTGGCAACCCTTTCCGAATCCATCAAAAGCAAAAAGCCCGGAACGACGATGAACGTAACCGTCTTGCGCGAAAACCATATATTAAGCACCATGCTTAACGGCAAGCCTATGAATATATCAATAGACAAGCTTATGGAAAAAATAGAAAAACTGAATATCCCTTCCGAACTCCAGGCGACTCTTACCAAAAAGCATGATAAGCTTATCATCCCGGTAATACTGGGCGCCCGGCCGGAATTCGCCTCCGCCAAAGAACCTCAAGACTGGGATAATGAAACGCTCCACCCGGAACTAAAAAATTACAAGCACCCGATTGAAGAATCCATAAGCCAAATAATGGAATGGACCGCAATAACGGATAAATACGCCGACCTTCTGAAACGCTATACCGATGACGAGAAATGGGAGGACGCATTCAGGCTTAAAGAAATAAAATACCTGCACCGCGACCCGTTTAAGATGGAGAAAATATCGGCTGATTTCCTAAACCAGCTGCAAAGCACTTCAAATATCTCCGTCCTGCCTTTGCTTATCTCTTATATCGGGCGGGAAATGGATATGTCCGAATATCCGCATAAAATACCCGCGGAAATACCGTCCCTCAAAACAGGGATATCACTGGAAGAACATGTTAAGCAGATAGAATCCGTCCTGGAAACTGCCTCTAAACTGCGTGACGAGGCGTTTGAAGGGCTGACTAAATCGGAAATGAAATTCCTCTCCGAAAATATCTTCGGTTTTACCAACCGTTATATCCGCGATTTCCATTTCTCCGACCCCGAAGAGATTAAAAAACGCAATGATATCGACCGTGAAATACTCGCGCTGGCAGAACGCGTGGATTATGCCAAGCTCTTGAAATCAGCACAAGTCGTCGCCTCGCTCTTTGACGAAGCTTACCTCAAAGGATTGTCCGAAGACGCCGGCGATAAAGACATCGCCAAAGACACCAAATGGGGAAAAATCATCATCGGCAACAGGGATAACGACCAATACCTGGAGTTTCACGCGGTGATAATAGATTTAGGCGGAAATGATTTCTATGCCGATACCGGCGCGTCATCGCTGGAAAGGCCGTCCTCGATAATTATAGACTACAAAGGCAACGATACATATTCATCCTATAATTACGCCTGCCAGGGAACCGGTATTTTAGGCTCGGCTTTTGTGGTTGACCTTGCCGGGAACGACGCCTATGTCGCCCAGGATTGGGGACAGGGCTCGGGATTTTTCGGTATCGGCGTGCTTTATGACAAAGAAGGTAATGACATTTACCGCGGAAAGGAATACGTCCAGGGCGCCGGATTCTTCGGGCTCGGCATCCTTATAGATAACGACGGCGATGACCGCTACCAGGCAAACATGTTCGCCCAGGGATTCGCCTCGACCAAAGGTTGCGGGCTTCTGATGGATAAAAACGGGAATGACGATTATTACGCCACCGCCAGCCAGCCCAACAGCTACCCGGAAAACATCGGGACATTCAACGGATTTTCACAGGGCTCCGGCACAGGCATCCGCTGTTACGCGGATGGCGGGATGTCACGCTCGGGCGGAATCGGGATACTCATTGACGCAAACGGCCGCGACCGTTATGAAGCCGGGACATTCTCCCAGGGCGGCGGCTATTTCTTCGGCTGGGGCTTGCTTTACGACGGAGGCGAAAATAGCGATACTTACATCGGCACGCGCTACGCCCAGGGATTCACCGCCCATTCCGCGCTCGGGTTCTTCATGGATGAGGCCGGCGACGACCATTATGCTTCTTACTGCGGCGTACACGCCGGTTTATCCTGGGACTTGACCGCCACCGTATTCATTGATAAAGCAGGCAACGATACCTATGACTATGAAGGCGGCTTTTCCGTGGGCGCGGTTGCCCACAACGGGTTTTGCCTTTTCTACGACGCCGCAGGGAAAGATACATATAATTCTGTCCTGGGCAAAAACGGCGCCGGCAACAGCTACCACGGCGGCTACAGCCTTTCCATATTCCTGGACGAGGATTCAAAGGAAGACAAATATCACCAAAAAGGAGAAATTTCGCCGGTTGAAGTTGAAAAAGAATATGCGATTACCATTCGCCTCAATAAAAAGCTGTCCGAACTTTCCGAGGAAGAATTACAGTCCGGCATAAAAGATTTAACTAAATAATGCTCTTACAAGTCCACTACCCGTTTTACATCATCTTTGTTGCCGTAATAATTCTCTTGATAATAAACCTGCTGATTGCCTTCCGGCGAATCCGGAAAAACATTCTTAAGCGAACGCTCACTGCTTCGCGCCTGGACAACAAAGCCTTATTTATTTCCGTCTTGTCAATAGATGCTATCCTGATTTTATGCGTCCTTTACGGCCACTTGATTGAGCCGAACCTTGTGGAAATCAATTCATTCAGTTACACCTCTAAAAAGATAACCGGCCCGCCTGCCGGCGAGGCAGTCTCCCCTATCCGCATAGTCCATTTATCAGACTTGCATATTGAGAGCGAAGGTGAACGCGAGCTGACCGTGCCGGAGATGGTCAACAAACTCAATCCGCATATTATCGTCATAACCGGCGATTATTTAAACGAAGGGACGCCGGATGAACCATTGAAAAACTTCTTATCAAAACTGAAAGCGCCTTTCGGCATTTACGCGGTCAGCGGCAACTGGGATACGAAACACACTATGGCAGTCCTTAAAGAATCCGGCGTTACCATACTGGATAACCGTAAAATAATATTGAATATCCACGGCTCGCAAATCAGCTTACACGGCATCTCCTGCCCGGGCGCCTGGTATAACCCGGCCAAAATGGTCGAGGAACTCGAACCGGAAAAAGAAGGGCTTAATATCCTGCTTTCCCACCTGCCGGATATCCTGCCTGATGTCAAGGAGGTGGGATTTGATTTCCTGCTTTGTGGGCATACGCACGGCGGGCAGGTAAGGATTCCATTTTACGGCGCGCTGGTGACCATCTCCAGATACGGCAAGCTCTTTGAAGCCGGCTGGTATAAATCCGGCGAGACAATGATGTATGTTAACCGCGGAATCGGATTGGAAGGAATAAAACACGCCCCGCGTGTCAGGTTCTTGTGTAAACCGGAAATAATGCTCTTGGAAGTATCCGGAATGGCGCTCCCTTAAGATTAAACTTAACATCACCGATTGCGGGACGGGATTCGGGGACACCCCTCTGGCGATGACGCCCGATTATGCTGACGTAGGGGCAGCCGATAATAGGAACCTTCGGCAGAGTGGGGCGAAAGCCCGCCTGACCGGACGGGCAGGCAGGAATCCATCCCGCCGAGGCGGGACTTTATCTGACTGGATTCTCGCTGGAGTTTATCCCGCTGGACTATAGTGACAAGCGGGGCGGGAATGACAGTCAAAGTGATTCTCTTAGGACATTAATGTGGTGAGTATCAATTAATGTACAATTCGGGGAAAATAGCCTGACCAATAGAGGGGATAGGGGTTTTGAAACGGGGGTAGGTAGGGTATATACCCCCCGCTTAATTGCTTATATTCATTTTAACCCCTTAATTCTGCGTTATATTGAGTTTGGCGGGTTCTACAAGCTTTCTATTCTCAGGGCTAAAACTTTCCGACCCAGGGATAACTTTTTCCGCCTTGGGGACAAACCTTTCATCCCTTGGGCTGAACCATTCATCCTTTGGGATAAACCATCTATCCCGCGGGCTGAACCATTCATCCTTTGGGATAAACCATCTGTCCCACGGGCTGAACCATTCAGCCTTAGGGATGAATCATTCATCCCGCGGTATAAATCATTCAGGGAAATTCGGACACTTCCTGTTTTTCTTTGAGTAATATACCCCTCCTACGGAGGATTATAACTTTTCGCTTAGTTACTGACAAGGGAAAAATCTTACTCTGTTTAATCGGTGTAATCCTGTTGTCTGTTAATTGGAATGTATTTAGAATTGACTCGCGAATAACTCGCCTGCCCCGTAGGAACTGCGGACAAACGGGCCCGAAGCAATCGCCTTAAAACCTATTTCATATCCGGCTTTTTCGTAGCGCTTGAACTCATCCGGATGGACAAACCTTACCACGTCAAGGCATCTCTCATCCTTCTTGGGTTTCAGGTATTGCCCGATGGTTACCATATCGCACCCGATTGCCTTTAAATCCGATAACACATTAATCACTTCTTCTTCCGTCTCGCCAAGGCCGAGCATCAAACCGGATTTAACGATTATATCAGGCGATATCTTTTTCGCCATGCCTAAAAGATTAAGCGAACGGTAATAATCCGCGCCGGGCCTGACTACCGGATAAAGCCGCGGAACGGTTTCAAGATTATGGTTAAAGACATGCGGCTTGGCATTAAGCACTTCCTTCAACGATTCTTCATTGCCCTTGAAATCCGGAGTAAGCACTTCCACTTTCGCTTCCGGCTGGCCTTTACGGAGAGTTCTTATAGTCTCGGCGAAATGCCTGCTCCCGCCATCATGTAAATCATCGCGCGTTACCGAGGTGACCACCACGTGTTTTAATCCGAGCTTCCTGCTGATTTCGGCGATGCGTTCGGGCTCGGCATGGTCAACCGGTTTGGGCGCGCCCCCATCAATAGCGCAGAAACGGCATGAGCGCGTGCAGGTATTTCCGAGAATCAGGAAGGTCGCCGTTCCCTTGCCGAAACATTCCATCAGGTTCGGGCAACGGGCGCTTTGGCAGACTGTATGCGCGGAATGTTTTTCCAACAGCTGGTTTGTCTTAAGGCTTTCGCCCAAAGGAGGGGTTTTACGCTTAAGCCATTCGGGAAAATTACTCATTCAAGGCCTCTTGCCACAGAGGCACAGAGAACACCGAGAAATGCAAAATCCTATAATAACTCTGGAATATCCGAACCTTGTCTTCTTTTCATAACTTTATTATAATAATTTCTCTCTGTGAACTCTGTGTCTCCGTGGCTAATTAGTAGTTTTTGCCGGAACCACTAAAGCATCGCCACTTTTTGGGGAATATACGAAAGGTGCGTCTTTACCACCGTCGGCTCGACATCGAATATCTTATTATAACAACTGACGAACTCTTTCGTCACATCGCTCATCACCGGGTTCTTACCTGTCAGCTTTCCGATTGACGTAATCTTACAGCCGTTTATCCCGCAAGGGTTGATATAATTGAAATAATTCAAATCCGGATTGACATTCAGCGCGAAGCCGTGGTAAGTGACGCCTTTGGAAACGCGCACGCCGACAAATCCGATTTTCTCATTATTCACCCAGGCGCCGATATATTTGGGCTTCCTCTCGGCTTTAACACCGAAGTGCTCCAGCGTTTGAATCATCGCTTCTTCCAGGAGCTCCACATACTGGCGGATTGTTTTCTTATGGTATGCCAGGCTGATTATCGGGTAGCCGACCAGCTGCCCGGGCCCGTGATAGGTCACATCTCCCCCGCGGTCTATTTTCCGTAAGGCAATCCCCTTCTTCTTCAGCTCGTCTTCGTTGACAAGAATATTTTTGGCGTTTCCGTTCCTGCCGACTGTTATGACCGGAGGATGTTCCAGTAATACCAGGTAGCTGTCCTTACCTTTATGCTCCCTGATTCGCTCGACCAGCTCGAACTGGAAAGATAATGCCTCGTCGTAAGGGATAAGTCCCAGTTTAAATACCGTGCATTGCTTCATTTCTAAACCCTAAATCAAAAAGGAATCCGGAAATCAGAATTTATTTCCGCCTTCCCTGACTCTTTCGAGATATTTGCCTTCGCGCGTATCCACGCGGATGACCTCGCCGTTTTCCACGAAAGGCGGCACCTGGATGATAATCCCTGTCTCGACCTTTGCCGATTTATAAACATTGGTGACCGTGGCGCCTTTAAGTCCCGGCTCGGTTTCTATGACTTTCAAATCAACCGTATTGGGCATCAGGATGCTGATGGCTTCCCCGTCGTAATAATTCACCAGCACTTCGGTATTCGGTTTTAAATAGCCAAGACCATCGCCGATAACCTCCTTGTTAAGCATTATCTGGTCGTAGGTCTTAAGGTTCATAAAGACGAAATGTTCGCCGTCCTGATAAAGGTATTCCATGGCGATGCCTTCGACAAAAACCTGTTCCACTTTATCTTCGGAGCGGAAACGGTTCTCTTTGACATGCCCGAGTTTCAGGTGGCGCATCTTGACCTGCACCATCGCCCGCCAGTTGCCGGGCGCGACGTGCTGGTAATCCATGACGACGTACGGTTCGCCTTCGAACTTGATAACCATTCCTTTTCTGATATCCGTTGAACTTATCATAAACTATTTCTATAGTGACGAAAGGCTATAGATTATATGATTAATTAAAACCAAGTCAAGAAAATATTCTCACCGCAAAGACGCAAAGAAAAACACGAATTTCACGAATGGAACAAATCAGACGAATTATTAAAACCGGTTTTCTATGACGATATCTTTCAATTCTTTTCTCGGCTTGGGCGCGGGGGTTTCATCCGGGAAGCCGAGCGGCGTCAACGCAACCACCCGCAGATTAGACGGCACGTTCAAAATCTTCCTGACATCATTCTCGTTAAACGCGCCTATCCAGCAGGTGCCTAATCCTTCTTCCGTAGCGGCGAGCACAAGGTGCTCCATGGCTATCCCGATATCCAGAACCATGCTCGTCATATAACCGCCCTGCTTCTGGTAAGATTCGGCATCCGAGCCGCAGGCAATAATTGCAACCGGCGCTTGGATAAAATATTTCTGCCCCTTGCAGGCATCGACCAGCGCCTCGCGGATTTTCTTATCCTTCACCACGACAAAACGCCAGGGCTGTCCGTTCTTGCCGGAGGGCGCCAGACGCGCGGCTTCCAATACATTCATCAGCTTTTCTTCCGGAACCGAATCGGCTTTATAATTCCTTATACTCTTACGCGTTTTGATAATTTCGTAGATATTCATTATTTCACCCTCCTTATAATTAGCCACTGAGGCACAGAGGACACAGAGTAAGAACTATAATTATTTTTCTCTCTGAGCGCTCCGTGGCTCTGTGGCAGAAATTGATTGTATCCCCAATTCTTTCAACTGTTTCTCATCCACTTCACTCGGCGCATTGGTCATCAGGCACCTTGCCTGTGTGGTCTTGGGGAAGGCAATCACATCGCGGATGGAATCCAGGCCTAATAGCAGCATTACCATCCTATCCATTCCGAGCGCAATCCCGCCGTGCGGCGGCGCGCCGTATTTTAATGCCTCCAGAAGGAATCCGAATTTCATATTCGCATCCTCAGGCGTAATCTTTAAGAGGTTGAATATCCTCTGCTGCAGCTCGGTCGTATTGATACGGATGCTTCCACCGCCCAATTCTGTCCCGTTCAGAATAACATCATACGCCTTTGCCTTGGCTTCCAAAGGCTTTTCTTCCAGATTCGCCATGGATTCATCCGTCGGCGAGGTAAAAGGATGATGGGTGCTCGTCAACTGCTTGTCTTCTTTACTATATTCAAACAGCGGGAAATTCACAACCCAGCAGAATTTATAGTCATCGCGCTTGATTAATCCTAACTTACCGCCCAGATAAACCCTGACTGCAGAAAGCGCGGCGTTAACGATAGAATCTAACCCGGCAACAATCAGGATTAAATCACCCTCTTTGGAACCGGCCTTGGCGATGATTTCCTTCTGTAGCTCCGGCGAAAAGAACTTGGCAACCGGTCCGGTCAAGGCGTCCTTTTCCAGCTTGAACGGAACCACCCCGGCCGCGCCGTATTCCTTGGCGACTTCGGTGATTTTATCTATATCCTTGCGTGAGAAGGCAGCGCATTTCTCGGCATTAAGGCATTTGACTATCCCGCCCGACTGTATTATTTCCTTAAAGACCTTGAATTCGCTCTTCCCCGCGATATCCGTAATATTATGTAAGAGCATCCCGAACCGCAAATCCGGCTTATCCGTCCCGTAAGAGCCCATCGCTTCTTTATAATCCAGCCGCTTGAACGGAATCTCTATCTTCTTATCAGCCCCGCCTCCGTCCCGCAAGGCGGGACTTCGGGGACTTCGCTGCAGTTCAGCCTTTTCAAAGACCTCGACCAGCAGGCCTTCTATCAGATTGATGATATCATCCTCTTTGATAAAGGACATCTCGATATCAAGCTGGGTGAATTCGGGCTGGCGGTCGGCGCGCAAATCCTCATCGCGGAAACAGCGGACTATCTGGTAATATTTATCCATCCCGGCAACCATCAGGAGTTGCTTGAATAATTGCGGTGACTGAGGAAGCGCGAAGAAATGTCCGGGGACGGTGCGGCTGGGCACGAGGTAATCCCGCGCGCCTTCCGGTGTGCTCTTAGTGAGAAACGGAGTTTCTATATCAAGGAAACCCTGCTTATCCAGATAATTCCTGATAGCCTGCGTTATCTTATGGCGCATGATAAAGCACTTCTGCATCTCGGCGCGCCTGAGGTCAAGGTAGCGGTATTTTAAGCGGATATCCTCCGCAGGCAGTTTATCTATTTCATCGAGCATAAACGGAGGCGTCTCGCTTTTGGCAAGAATCGTAAGCTCATTGGCAAAGACCTCTATCTCACCTGTCGCCATTTTGGGGTTGACCATACCGTCCGGGCGCTTATTGACCGTGCCTTTTATGAGCGCGACGTATTCGGGCTTGAGTTGTTCGGCTAATTTATGGACGTCTTTATTCCGTTCGGGGTTGAATACCACCTGTGTAAACCCGTAGCGATCGCGCAGGTCTATGAAGATAAGCCCGCCGTGGTCACGGCGCGTCTTCACCCAGCCGGCTAAGGTAACGTCTTGCCCGACTGCCTTGGCATTAAGCTCTCCGCAAGTGTGCGTCCGGTAATTCATAAAACCTAATCTATAAACATTTCGCCGATAAGTCAAAATAAAATCGGTAACAATTACATTTGACCTGTAATGAAAGGATGGTATACTTATCTTATCGTGAAAAAAGTCATTATTGTATCAGGCATCATTATAGCAGCATTATTTGTGTTTATCCTCGTCACCCTTATTATAAATCCATGGTCACATATAGCTTGTACAGAACATTACTTTGATATCAATAGCGGGAAAATCAAGATAGAGAATTATTTTTTATACATAAAAACAAAGGAACAAATCTGCGACACAAAATTCTCCTTGTTATATAAGAATTTTTATCCAGAGGCAAAAGAGCCTAAGTGGCACGCAACAAATACAACTTCGCCAATGATTAACTATGGGCCTCACTATGCTTTTCATGGGGCAGCCGCTTGGGCAGCATTGTTAATTCATTACTTTGAAAACAAAAAGGATATATATGAAAACAGGAAAAAAGAAGTAGTAAAAGGATTTATAGACGCTTTGAATTCAGAGAATAGTGATAATAAAGCTTACGAATATGTGAAAAAAGTAATGGAGGAAACCTCAAGCCCAGATGTGAAATAAAGAAGAGGCGCCCAAACTTAACGCCCTCCCACCTGTTAGCACCTTCAATGACCCTATTAGCTCAAAAGACCCAATTACCCATAGGCAAGGGTTATTGCCCCCTCCGACCTACCTCGCCGGTAGGCGGGAGGGGTTTTAAGCACCTTTTAGGTGGTTTTAACCCATGTCGGAACCGTTCAGCGCATGCGATAACTCATTCAGCTCATGCGATATACCGTTCAGCGCATGCGATAACCCGTTCAGCGCATGCGATAACCCAATCAGCGCATGCGATATACCGTTCAGCGCATGCGATGAAACATTCCAAGCATGCTACGAAACATTCATCCATTGGAATAACTCATTCATCCCTGGGTCTAAGCCCTTGCGACCTTGGTCGGAAACCTTCAGCCCGTGGATTGAGCCCTTCGCTCCCCAGTATAAACCGTTCGTTCCTCCCCGCGTGGGCGGGACTCCCTGCCTGTGGCGAGGCTCGTCCCGGCGAACGTCGGGGCGGCAAAGGGGCTAAGGGGTAGGTAATGCCATTGTTAGAATGCTTAAGCGTTGAAATCCTACTCATACCGCAGGGCTTCCATGGGGCTAAGGCGCGCGGCGCGGACCGCCGGAAAGACTCCGGCAACCAGTCCGATTCCGGTGCAGAAAATAAGAGCGGAGACTATTATCCACCAGGGAATCCAGACCGGCATTCCAATCAGCGTTAATACCACAAAGGAAACCGCACTGCCGCAACCGACCCCGATAATGCCGCCGATGATGCCGATGAATCCGGCTTCCAGAAGGAACTGGCGGCGGATATCCGAATCTTTGGCGCCCAGCGCCTTCCTTATCCCGATTTCACGCGTCCGGTGCGCCAGAGACCCGAGCATGATATTGGTTATCCCTAAGGCACCCACGAGCAATGACAATGCCGCCATTGCCACGATAAATCCGGTCAGGGCATTGATAATCGTCCCCAGTATGGAAAGCATTTCATCCTGCGTGTGGAAATGGAAATCATCCTCGCCCTTATGGCGCTTCATCAGCATATCCTTAATCTTTTCGCGGATGATTGGCAGGTCTTTTTCCTCTTTTGCCCAGACAACCATTTCCAGTATTTTCTTGGTTCCTAAAAGGCTTTGGGCAGTAGTAATGGGGATAAGAATGATATCATCCATATTGAAACCGAGCATCTCGCCTTTTTCCTCCATCTCGCCGATGCAGGTAAATTTGGTTGTGCCTATCCAGATTTTTTCCCCTATAGGGCTAAAGGCGCCGAAGAGCTTATTCCGGATGGTCTTGCCAAGGACGCAGACCCTTCTGCGGCTGTCCACGTCGATATCGCTGAAGAATTTACCTTCGGCAACTTTATGGTTTACCAGACGCGGGTAATTGGCAGTGAGGCCCTGGACCATGGTCCGGTCTTCCTTGTTGCCGAACCGGGCGTTGCGGGAACCGATGACAACCGGGATGACGTCTATTACTTCTGGTATCCTATTTTTGACCTGTTCGGCATCGTCATAGGTCAGTTTGCTGGGTTCTATGGGAGGGTCCATCTCGCCCGGATGGACAACCAGGGCATTGGAGCCGAAACCCATGGATTGAATCTGCGCGGTAATAAAGCCCTGGGCGCTCTGCCCCATTGAAACGAAGATGATGGTAATGCCGATTCCGACCGCGATTCCGACCATGGTCAGGACGGAGCGGAACTTGTTCAGAAGAAGCGTCTGAACGGCGATATTAAAATTTCTCGGCAGTTCCATAGTTTTTAGCCACCGATTAGACAGATTTATTTAAAACATTAGCATTTAATCAGTGAAATCTGTGGCTCTCTTTATATAAATCTCCCGTCTTTCATATTGATAACCCGGTTGCCGTATCTATGGACATCCGGATTATGGGTAACCAGGAAAATAGTTACCGATTTACGGTTTAGTTCCGCAAAGAAGTCCATAATATCCCCCCCGCTTTTGGAATCAAGATTTCCCGTTGGCTCATCTGCCAGGATAAAGGTGGGGTTATTGATAAGGGCGCGGGCAATGGTTACGCGCTGCCTTTCACCGCCGGATAACTGGGCGGGTTTATGGGAAAGGCGGTGTTGCATATTGACGTCCTTAAGCAATTTCAGGGCGCGTTCCTCGCGTTCATCCCTGGCGATATCCGCGTAAACCAGCGGCAGCTGGACATTCTGGAAGACGTTAAGCTCAGGCAGGAGATTATACATCTGGAAAACAAACCCGATTTTGGAGTTTCTTAAATCCGCAATCCGGTCTTTATCCAGGCTGGAAACATTGATGCCATCCAGGAGTATATCACCACCGGAAGGCATGTCCAGGCATCCGATAAGACTAAGCAAGGTTGATTTACCGCAACCAGACGGGCCGGAAAGGATGACGAATTCGCCGCGTTTGATGGTAAGGTTTATATCTTTAAGCGCCTCGACCTTAACCGTGCCAATATCATAATTTTTGGACAGCGCTTTGGTTTCAACAACGGGTTTGTCATCTACCCCCATATACTCCATATGATAACATCTTCTAAAATAATACTATGTATAACTTGTCATTCCGTGCCTGATACGGAATCTAAGCATTTTTTACTATGGAGTAACGGGGTGAACATTAACCCTTTTTCCATCCTTCAGTTTTTCCAATTCGGTTATGGCAACGGTTTCGCCATCTTTCAAGCCTTCGGTTATTTCGACTTTTTCTGATTCTTTTATGCCTACTTCGACATTGCGCTTTTGGGCATAGCCGTCTTTTACGACATAGACATAGAACTTCCCGCTTTCGGAAAGGACGGCTTCACGTGGAATCACAAGGACATTTTCCTTGGGCTCGATAATGATATCCGCGTAAAGGGACATTCCAGGCCTCAGGCATTCGGGATATTCCTGCATTTTTACTATGCCGCGGAAGATACGCTCTTCACCGATTGTCGAAACATCTATCCGCTCGCCTTTGAGTTCGGCTTCGGCGATAATCTGGTCCAAGACGCCTTTGAATTCCGCACCCGGGCAACCGTCAGCCGTAATGCGGACGCTTTGCCCTATTTTAACATCGCCGATATCGGAATCCGCGATTTCTATTTCGATATAAGCGCTTTTCGGATTGACGATGCGGACCAGAGGAGTTCCCGGCACCACGGTTTCGCCTTGTTTTTTATAGACAATAGTTATAACACCGTTAATCGGGCTTTTGATAGTTGCTTTATCCAGAAGGTCTTTGGCGGATTTCAAAAGCGCATTTAACCCGTCGTTTGCCAGCTGGGCGGTTTCATAGTTTTTCCGGGCGCTTTTATAGGAAATTTCAGATGCCTCCAGCTTATCTTGAGAAACCGCGCCTTCTTTTTCCAGGGATTGCATACGCTCGAAATCAGTTTTGGTTTTCTCGTAAATCGATTTCAGGTCTTTTATCAGCTTCTCATTGGCAGATAGTTCTGTTTCAGCCTGGGTAACGCGGCTGGAAAGCTGGGTTTTTTCCACCTCGGCAATGATATCGCCTGCATTGACCGGTTTGCCTTCCTCCACCAGAAGTTTTTCTATCTTGCCGGAAACTTCCGAGCTGATATTGGCATCTTCTTTGGTCCTGACCAAACCGTCTTGAGGGACAATTTTGCTGATTATCCCCCGTTTAACCACGGTAGATTGGACAGTAACCGGCCACATAGAATACACTACGCCAAGTGCAACAAGGATTACCGCGATGACTGCAATGATTAATCCTATCTTTTTCATAACGATTTAATAATACAAAAGAAGCGTTGAGAGGTCAAATCAAATGGTATTTGGTCTCCACCAGTCTTCAATTATCTACGGAATTATAATATTCTCTTGACAATATGAATTCCTGGTGGCTAAATACTTATTATGTCTTTTAAACCTGAACAAAAACTGGAAGTATTTGATTTAACCAACGCGATGCTGCCGCCCGGCATACTGGAAAAAGTGCCGGTTGATTTAATTAATAAACACCATTTTGTCCCCATCGGCATTAAGGATAATATTCTCACAGCCGTTTTCGGAGAAGTGCCTGACGAAGCGGCCGTAAACGAGATTAAAACCGCCGTAAAGTACGACATTAAACTCGCCCTTGCCCCGAAGCATACGGTAAGGGATTATGTCAAATCCATAGTCGAAGGCAAGGACACTCCCTACCAACAGTCTTCAGCCGGTATATCCGAAACAGTCATCCAGGTAACCCGGTCGCAGATAACCAGATATAAGAATTTCGCTAATGAGGTTCTTTCAACCAAGAAAAAGCTGAACTACATCATCATAGGCGGGATTATATTCGCGGTGGTCTTTATCGCGGGACTTCTCATTATCCCCAAAATGTTCAGCGAGACCGAAAAAGAAGAAACGATGAAAAGCCTTGCGGAACAACAAAACAGGCTAAAAATGTTGGAACAGGACATCTCAACCCCCAAGGCTTCGCTCGGAGAAACGATATACGATAACAATCATAATGCGGTTGTGCTTATCTATATTTATGATGAAAACGGCAAGAGGTCTTCCCAAGGCAGTGGCTCGATAGTCCGTAGCGACGGCGTGGTACTAACCAATAACCATGTGGTGGAAGGGGCTCATTCCATAAAAATAACGAGGGACATTTCTTCCACAAACCATGCCAATGCCCAGGAAGAAGTAGAAGCCGAAGGCATTATCTTTGTTGATGGGGAAAACGACCTGGCTTTGGTAAAAATCAAAAGGGATAACTACCCGACCGTAAAAATCGGCGATTCGGATAAGATTAAAAATGGGGAAGACATATTTGTCATCGGCAGCCCCTTGCACATAATATTATCGCAGGGAAAATTAAACACCATGAATACAATATCTAAAGGCGTCGTTAGCAACCAGAAAGACAACAAAATCCAGATAACCGCACAAATCTCAGGTGGGAGCAGCGGAGGCCCTGTTTTCAACGCCAAAGGCGAACTTATCGCGGTTGTCGTATCCACCATTATTTACACACCGGATATAAACGCCCAGAATATAAATTTCGCCGTGCCTGTTAATTTTATAAAGGACAAGATACAATTGAAGAAATTCACTCCGGCTGCCGAATATTTCGAAAATGCCTGGGACACAGACGACGGCTACTGCCTGCGCCAAGGCAACAGGGCAATGGATGCAAAAAGATATGATGAAGCTTTTGAATACTTTAAGCAAGCTGTAAACATCAACCAGGATTGCGCCGATGCACACTTCAAATTAGGGGCTTTCTATTTGCAGATGGAACCGCCGGATTTCCAAAGTGCCATAAGTTCCTATAAAGAAGTAATTCGCGTCCAACCGGAAAATATAGACACGCATTATTGGCTGGGAATTTGTTATTGCAATGTCAACAAACTTGAAAGCGCCAGAAGAGAATACAGGGCTCTTAAAAAACTGGATAAAGACGCAGCTGAACAATTGCTTGCCGTCATAAATAAACTTGACCCGGAAGACGAGGAATAAACCGGATTAATATTATTTAGCCGGTTTTCGCCCGCCCGCATGGGCGAGATTCGCCAAAGGTGACAGACTGATAAGCGCCCCAAAACGCCCGGTTCTGGCGCCATCGCGCCGGAAGGAGTAAAACCATTCCGGATGGCATTTAGTGCAGATATTGGCGGATTCTATATGGGAAAGCCACAACCCGGCATGATGGAGCAGGTTGCGGTTGAATGACCACAAATCAAAATATGTTTTGCCTTTTCGTTTGATAATGGAATGGCGGCCTATCGGCGCAAGCGTGGTGATTACATTAATGAAATCTTTTTTGACCTCGTAACAACACGGCCCGATGGAAGGTGAAATAACCGCATGGATATTTTTGGGCTGTGAGCCGAACTGGACACGCATCCGTTTAATCATCCTGGCACAAACGCCTTCTACCGACCCGCGCCAGCTGGCGTGAATTACGGCAACGGCTTTTTTCTCGGAATCGTAACACAGGACCAGGGGACAATCAGCCGAAAGCGCCATAAGAACCACTTCTCTATTATCCGTAAGCATACCGTCAATTGATGCAATCGGATTTTTATCCAAAACCCCTCCCCTGCCTTTTTCATTATTAGTAATGACCTTGATATTGCAACCGTGCACTTGCTTGCCTAGGGTCAGGTTTTCAATTTTTATTCCCAAAGTCTGGCACATCCGCCGGCGGTTTTCCAAGACATTAGCAGGGTCATCTCCGGTGGTGAAAGATAAGTTTAAAGAATCAAACGGTTTCGAACTAACCCCGCCAATGCGAGTGGATACCGCCTGTATAACATCCATAAAACCATTCAGGGCATCAGACTGAAAAAACAATAAGTTACCAATATGTTTCTGGTGCATAATCCGCTTTACCCATACTGACCCGCGGCAAACGCTTTTATGCGCGGGGCTTTTATTCCGATATCCTTACGGTAAAATGAATTCTCAAAGGTGATGGCTTCAACGGCTTGATAGGTAATTTTACGCGCTTCTTCTATATTTTTACCGCGGCCGGTTACACCGAATACACGACCGCCGGTAGTTACAACCTGCTCATTTTTCCAAGCAGTCCCTGAATGGAATACCTGGATATTTTTAATCTTCTCTGCTTCGGCTAATCCGTTGATGACAAACCCTTTTTTATAATCACCGGGATAGCCGCCTGAAGCAATCACCACGCATAAAGCCGTTTCCGGATACCATTCAGGAGATGCAACCTTATGAAGTTCCTGTTTTATGGTAGCCAACATCAAAGGTATAATATCACTTTTCAATCTGACCATTAACGGCTGTGTTTCCGGATCGCCGAATCTTACATTATATTCGAGCACTTTAGGTCCGTTTGAAGTTAATATCAATCCGGCATAAAGAACACCCTGATACGGGACACCGCTTCTTTTGAGCCCGTGGACAGTTGGGATAATGATTTCCTTGATAATCTGGTTTATCATTTTGGGAGAAACAAAAGGGACCGGCGAATAAGCCCCCATCCCCCCTGTATTGGGACCCTGGTCGTTATCCAAAACGCGTTTATGATCCTGCGCCGGCTCCAAGACAAGTATGGAATTTCCGTCAGTAATTGTCAAAATCGAAACCTCTTCACCCTGCAGGAATTCTTCGGCAACGACGATTTTGCCCGCCTCTCCGAAAGAGCGTTTTTCCATTACATTTTTAAGCCATTCTTCAGCCGATTCGATGGTTTCGCAAATAGCCACGCCTTTACCGGCTGCCAGGCCGTCCGCTTTAAAAACAACTGGGAATTTAGCCTGTTTCATAAAGGCACGTGCTTCAGTAAAAGTCTTCAGAATGCTGAAATGTGCAGTCGGCACTCCGTTCTTTTTAAGTATATCCTTGCAAAACGCCTTGCTGCCTTCGAGTTGGGCAGCCGCCTTGCTCGGACCGAATATTTTAAGGTTATCTTCCCTGAATAAATCAACGATACCATCAACCAGAGGCGCTTCCGGACCGACCACGGTAAGGTCTATTTTATTCTTAAAGACAAAATTACGCAAGGCCAAAATATCGGTGGCGGGAATTTCCAGGCATTCAGCAATTTTACCGATACCGGCATTGCCCGGCGCGCAGTAAATCTTTTTAACCATGGGCGATTGGGCGATTTTCCAAACCAAGGCATGCTCCCGACCGCCACCTCCGATTACCAGAATTTTCATACCCTACAGATTAAACAAAGAGAAAATTCTTGTCAAGAGTTAATTGCTATGCTATTATCCCTTACCTTCGGTATGGGACTCCCGATTATTCGGGTACCCCCGAAATGAAATGGAGTGGGGTAAAAAATTATGTCCATTTTAGGAAAACTATGCGAGCAGTTCCTAGAAGCTGGGTGGCTGGCCGCCCTGATATTATCCGCTTTCTTCATGAACATCTACACGCAGCGGATGTTTGAGCCAGATAAAGCCGCACTGGTTAGATCACTCGCCATTTTGATGGTGATTGCGGTAATAATAAAATTCCTGGAAAAAGGGAAGTCTGTTTCTAATACGCAAGCCAATACGGCACCAGAAACAATAAAACCAATCGTTTCCGCTTGGAATTCCATCCGTAAATCTATTATCCTGCCAGCCATCATATTTTATTTTTCTTATCTTATTTCATCTCTGCTTTCGGTCCTGCCGTGGAACAGCTTCCTAGGCTCCTATGACCGTTTGCAGGGTTTATATACAACTTCCGCTTATTTTGTCATTTTCATCATTGCGGTAATGCATATAAAAACACTTGCCCAGATAAATCGGATAATTAATGCGGTCATTCTTACATCCATTCCGGTGATGGCTTACGGCTTGACGCAAAAATTAGGATGGGATCCTGTCCCGTGGCAATCCATGGATCCGACTGTCAGAATTTCCTCCACCATGGGCAACCCTATTTTTATGGCGGCATATCTTATTATGGTTGTTCCTATTACTTTAGGAAAAATGTTCGGCTTAATCAGCTATAAGGAAAAAAGCAGAGGGTGGATTTTCTGGTTGAAAATAAGCCTTTATATTATTGTTATCGCCTTGCAAATACTTTGCATCGCTCTTTCCCAAAGCCGCGGACCGCTTTTGGGACTCATCGGAGGTTTTGTTATTTTCTTAATCAGCTACAGCATCGTTTATAAGAAGACAAAATTGCTGGTATTATCAATAAGCAGTATCGTGCTTTTCGGAGCTTTTGTTGCGGTCTTGAACTTGCCTAAAACGCCTCTTGAACCTTTAAAGAAAATCCCTATTCTTGAACGTTTAAGCAAACTTAATCCAAAGGAAGGCTCCGGACGCGTAAGAATGATTCTTTGGAACACAGCTTTTAAAATGATGAAAGATACCGTTAACCGCCCGGAAAAGTTAGACCCCTATCACTACAGCCAGCCTTGGCGACTGGCCTTAGGTTACGGGCCGGAAACAATAGGAAATACTTTTTACCGCTACCACACCACTGAACTGGTCGGATTCGAAGGTTCCACGGTACATGCCGATAATTGCCATGACAGCGTAATCAACACCTTCGTAACCCAAGGACTCTTCGGAGTAATCACTTTCCTTACATTAATAATGGGAATATTGTATCTCGGAATCAAAAGCGCCATGAAAATAAGCGACCCCGAATCGAAACTTGTCACTATTGGAATTGTTAGCGCCATTTTATCACATTTCATAGAATCACTTTTTGGATTGCAGATTGTAGTAACGCTTACTCATTTCTGGATTTTTATCGCAGCGCTTTATTTTATTTCCCAATTAGCAAATACCCGACCGGATGAAACAAAAAATAATGCCAAACCGGATAATGCCGATTTAGAAATAAAGAATAAAAAGAAAAACCAGATAAAACCACCTGAACACGAAATAGAAAGTTTTGGGATGTTCCTATTAAGAAGCATATTCTGGACATATATCGGCGTAACGATAGTGGTTGTTATCATGGTCGTCAAATTTGACTGGCCGAACATGGAAACCGTTATTGTAAATTGGATTGGAGGAACTTATTTATATATCCTACTGGGTTTATTAATGGGAGCTTTAAGCCTTACCGGGGCAAATAAAGACGCAACAGAAAAGAAAAACACGATAGCCCGATTCATGAACACATCATCATTCAATATTATTCCTTACGGAATATTAATCACCGCCGGGTTTATCCTGATATTCCTGACTAATCTAAAACCAATCCTAGCGGATGGGTTTTATAAATTCGCCTTTTCGGCTGATTCGGAAATAACCAAAAGCCTAGTCCCTGAATATATGAGAGCAAAGAATTTATGGTATCAGTTATATTACCAGGAAGCAACCGGCAAAACACTAACCCCTGACCAGCAAAAACAAAAAGAATCAGCCTATAAACACTTCAAACAAAAGCTGGGAGAAACCTTAAATTTAAGGATCCATAGCCTGTTGCAATTACAGAAATGCCTGAAACTTTCACCGAATGAACCGACTTATCTTAACGGAATGGGAAGGCATTATATGGAACTCGCCATGCGACAATGGGATGATCTGGCACAAACCGGTATTATAAATATGAACGAGAGAACTAACCAGCTTTCAAAAATACCTGATATTCATGAAATAATCAATTTTACAGGAAAAGACTATATTGATAAATTTACCAAGCACGACCTAATGCTGTGTTGCCGGGCGGTAATTGAGCGCGCTTACAAAGTTGAACCAACCAATTTTGAAAGATTAATCGCAATGGCACGTGTGTATCAATCATTAATCGGCATTTCCGCCCCTAGTGAACAAAATTTTTACAGGGAAAAAGCTGCTGAATTTTACCAAAAGTCTTACGACGTAGCCCCATCACACCCGACTGCACAGGAAGGTTTAAAACTAAGGCAGGAACTACTCAAAACACAACAACCAATAACCCCTTAATTATCTGCTAATCACACTCGCAAAAAAGCCACAACGACGTACTGGTGGAATAGACAATTCTATTAAGAAGTTAGATAATACAAGAAAATACGTTAGTTCACCTTGCAAAAAAGCGCGCTAATTGGCTGTTAGTCAACTTATAAACGGAAGGGCGCCCGTGCGGGCAAGTCAGTTCCCCTTTAAGATTAACCCCACGCTGGTGGTATTGCTCTAGCAAAGCACTTATTTCGCCGTCCGAAAGCCGCATCCCTGATTTAATGGCCGCCTTACATGCGACTAATTTTAAAATACTGCTTTTATTAAATGATTTGCCAGAAACATCTCCTTCTTCGGAAACCGATTGCACTATTTCAACAATTATATCCTTTATGTTTTGGCCACCGATGAAACCAGGCACGGCGCGTATGATTATGTTATCACGCCCGAATTCCTCTATCTGAAAACCTAACTCCGTTAAATGAGGCAAGGCGTCTTTGATAATCGTCATCTGCCCTGCTCCTAATTCAAGCGTTTCAGGTATTAATAATTGTTGCACGATGGTGCCTTTATTTTTATCATCCTCCAGCAAACGCTCGTAAATCAAACGCTCATGCAAAGCATGCTGGTCTATTATTATAAGCCCATCGACAACCTCCTCTATAATATATGCATTATGTATCTGGATATAACGCTTTGAACTAATAACATTCTGTCCGTAAAACTCTTTTGCGGGATAAGTTAATAAAGGGCCTTTGGATAAGTTATCAGTATAAATATCCGATTTACCGTTAAGCTCTGTATCAACACCTATAGCCGGATCTTTATTAGGGTGTGCACCAAAGAAATCCACCATCGCCTGCAGAATGCGATTGTCTGCAAACACGGCCGTTTTGTTTGCAGCTAACCCATTGCTTTCACCCTTCGCCTCAATGAAATCAGAAGAAGTCAATACCTTCCTTATTGATGCGGTAATCATGTTATGCACCTGCCATGTATTACGGAAACGGACCTCTATTTTAGTCGGATGGACATTGACATCAAAATCCTGCGCGGGCAAATCTAAAAACATAATCACTACCGGGAAACGATGAGGCGGAATAAAATCGCTATAAGCCTGTATAATGGCACGGCTGATAATACGGTCGCGGATATAGCGCCCGTTAAGATAAATCCACTGCATCTTCATTGTAGATTTTGTATGAACAGGAGTAGACATATAAGCTGTAAGAAACCAATCATTTTCCCTGTTTTCTGTTTTGACAAATGAAGATACCAGTTCCTCCCCCAGAATATATTTAAAGCGATTAGTTACATCATTTGTTTCCGGTAAATTTATAACCGGCTCATTATTATGAACAAGGTCGAATCTGACACAGGGATAAGACAAAGCATAGCGTGTAACAACATCGGTAATATGGCCGAATTCGACGGAATTACTTTTAAGAAACTTTTGGCGCGCGGGCGTATTAAAAAACAGGTTATTAATCTCTATCATGGTACCGTTTAATCCGGTCGCCGGGCGGGGTAAATCAATATGGCTCTCCTGCGCGGTAATTTCCCAGGCTTCAGGCTGGCTTTCTGTTTTCGATACAACTTTTATCTGGCTGACTGATGCAATGCTCGCCAAAGCTTCGCCTCGGAAGCCTAATGATTTAACAGAAAAAAGCTCTTTCTCTGTCGATATTTTGCTAGTCGCATGCCTAACAAAAAGCAGCTTTAAATCTTCCTGAAGCACGCCCGAGCCGTTGTCTGATATCCGGATAGACCTCTTCCCGCCTTCCGCGATGTCGATTTTTATATAAGAAGCCCCGGCATCAAGAGAATTCTCAATCAGCTCTTTGACAACTGAGGCGGGACGCTCAATAACCTCACCGGCTGCGATTTTATCTACCAATAATTGTGGTAAAACTTTAATTCGACCCATAAGCAAAAATTATATCTATTCCTACTCAAAGGGTCAAACAAATTCTTTCTGCAAACCCTGCTTGATAAAACCGTGATTCCTGTTTATTATTACTTGACAGTTTATGTAATTTAAGTAATATATGTCGGATATGAAAAATAGATTTGGGGCATATATTTATTTGTTATTGGCTATTTTAGCTTTAATATTACCTGATTGCGCCGGCACCAAAGGTTCAAGTAGCGTAGAAACAAGCGGCATTAAACAATCATTTAACAAGTTTTCCGATGCCATGGTAAAAGGCGAACTGGAAACTGCTTATAACCTGTTAAGCTCATCTTATAAAATGGCACAACCATTTGATGATTTCTGCGCTGAATACAATGAAAATAAAGAGTTTCTAGTCATCCAGTATAAAAATGCCTCGCTGACAACAGTTGCCATTGAAGGCAATAATGCCACTGCAAGAGTCAGATGGGGAACGGGAGAAGATCAGGTTCTTGATTTTCTTAATGAAAACGATACATGGAAAATAAGCCGTAAAAGCCAGCGGAGAATTAGGACGACTCGATAATTTACGAGGAGAACAAAAAATATGCCTTGCTATTTGAAAATAGTTACCTGCTTGATTTTTATATTAGCCTTATCTATTATTACTAATCCCCTTATGGCTCAAACACCGGAGACAACAACCACCCCGGTTTCCCCGACTAATACTTCCTCAGATAAACCGGAAAAACCGACGACTCTAGAAACAGAAACAGACACTCTTATCGACCAGCTTTTGAACGATAATCCACTGGTGGTAGAAGAAGCCAGAAACGAATTACTGGAAATCGGGAAAAGAGCCGTCCCTGCGCTCATAATGGCGCTGGAAAACGAAAAGCCAAGGTTGCGTTATATGGTGTGTGAAATACTGACGGAGATACGCGACGAAAGGGCTTTACCTGTATTCATAAAACTACTTACTGATAAAGAAGAAATCGGGAACAGCATCGCATCGCTAGCGGCCAAAGGCCTGGGCAAACTGGGCGATTCGACCGCCATCACCCCTCTTGTTTCAAGCTTGCCGACACCTGATGTAGAATTGCGCTATGAAGTAATCAACGCGTTGGGAATATTAAGGGCAGAACAAGCAATTCCATTGTTACTCTCCGCTATAACCGATACGGCAAAAACATATTCTGATTATCTGGTAAAATGCGCCGCTATCGAAGCCTTGGGAAAATTAAAATCTAAAGACGCCGTAAAAAGGCTTATCAATATGCTTTCTGATACGGAAACGGAACCAGCAACAGATGCACCGGTGCTTCATTATGCCATTAAAGCCCTGGAAAAAATAACCGATACTTCATTTGGACAGATTTTATTCAACGACAAAAAGAAAGAAAAAGAAATCGTAAAACAATGGCAGGATTGGTGGGAAAAGAACAAGTTTTCTTATGGAGAAGTTCCGCCTCCTCCGCCGGAACCGCCAAAACAACCGGAAATACTTAAGCTGCCGGAACAACCAAAGACTCCGGAAAACCCGCCGACTCCGCCGCCTCCCAAAAACGAACAGGATAAGCCCGAAGAGAAAAAAGATACTCCGGAACAACCTAAAAATCAATAGTGTTAAGAAAGGATATAAAAATGGTCCAGCAACCACAGCACGAGGAAAGCAAAAGGGATGTCCGCGTGGATGTGAAAGAAGGCAAGGTGCAATTCAAAAATACCGGCGGATTATTTACTTTCCTCAAAGGCATGTCCGGGGAATACCAGATAATCAATATAAGCCATCGCGGATTAAAATTCCTTAGCAAACAACGCCTTGAGCCAGGTGACAAGCTGTCGTTTAACATCGGAATACCCCTCTTGGGTAACGAACCTTTAAAAACAGACGGCAAAGTAGTGTGGGTGGAAAAATCCAAACGCTACGGCGGATATTTGGTGGGTGTTCGTTTTACCGCCATGACCCGTGATTCGGTCAGCCGTTTAAGTAATCTTATAAACTTCCTTGGCAGCCGCATCCCAATAAAGCAAAAAGTTAAGGTGACCTTTGCCGAAGAACAACGCAGCCAACCAACCCTATGGGCAATCGCGCGTGATTTTGATGTCACCGTTAATATCAAGGAAGGTCTGGTAACTGATCGCGCCGGATGGCTCGTATTGGAAATAGAAGGGGAAAGAGAAGAAATCAGAAGGGTTCTGGAATACCTTAAAACTCAGGGGGCAAAATTAGCCTTCCCTAAAAAAGCTACTTCGTAACCAAGAAATGTAAAAAGTATGGCATGGAGCGGATCAGAAAGAAGAGAAAACAAACGTTTTGGTGTTAAAGGATGTTCTATCCAATATAAACACACCAAGTTGTTCGGACTTCTAGGCTCGTTTTCTAACCGTTACCTCGTCTTAAACATAAGCCCTACGGGGCTTTCTTTTATTTCCAAGGAAGAAATTCACACGGGCGATAAAATATCCCTATTGATTACCGCCCCTCTTTTGGAAAACGGCGAAATCAATTTAAAGGGTGAAGTCGTCTGGGTAAAAAAATCAGAACAACATCAGGCTTACCGTAACGGTGTAAAGTTCATCGATCCATCAAAAAAGGCAAAATTAAAACTCAGGCTTATACTGGATAACGCCCTTCTCGACCAAATCGATATTTCCACCAGAGTATATTTAAAAGAAGTCAATAAGTTATGACGGCCGAAAAAGCTACGTGCCTTAACCAGCTTAATAACACCAAAAATTGTAATTGCTCCTACAGCAACTGTTCCAGGAAAGGCATATGTTGCGAATGTATTTCTTACCACCGGTCAAATAAAGAATTACCGGCTTGCTTCTTTACGGCAGAAGATGAAAAAACCTACGACCGCTCGATACGTAAATTCACCAGCCGCTACCACTGAATAAAAAAGAACTTATGGCAGAAGGAAGAAAGTTACTAGGGCAAATCCTTAAGGAAATGGAACTGGTCAAGGAATCACAAATCCAAGAAGCCCTGAAAGTCCAACGCCAGAAAGGCGGCGCCATAGGGCAAATCCTAATCCAACTTGGCTACGTGACGGAAGAAGAAGTCCTCCTGGCATTAGGCGCACAAGTGGGGATGGAAGTAGTTAACCTGGAAGAAATAGAAATATCTCCTGAAATCATCGCTAAAATTCCGCTTTCCCTTGCCAGATTATATAAAATAATCCCGATTAAATCGGAAAATAATATTCTTACCGTAGCCATGGCAAATCCGCTTAATATCAACGTATTGGATGACCTGCGCTTTACCATAAACTGCGAAGTGCAAGGCGCGGTCAGCGATGAAAGCGCAGTCAACAAAGCCCTTGCCAAATATTACGCCGAATCGACCGACGGCCTGGAAAAGATTTTCAAGGATATGGATACCGGGGCGGATGTTCAAATCGGGGAAAAGAAAAACGACTCAATCGATATTTCAAGCGTGGAATCAGCTGCCGACCAGGCACCCGTAAGGAAACTCCTTAACCTGATATTAAACCACGCTATCAAAGACCGCGCTGCGGATATACATTTCGAACCATTTGAAAAGGAATTCAAAGTCCGTTACCGCGTGGACGGCGTTTTGTATGAAATGTCTCCCCCACCCTTGACCCTGGCACCAGCTATTATTTCGCGTATTAAGGTAATGGCAAACCTAAATATTTCGGAAACACGGCTCCCCCAAGACGGCAGAATCCCGCTTAATGTCTCGGGACGATCCATTGATATCCGCGTTTCTACCCTGCCTACAATGTTCGGGGAAAGCGTGGTCTTGCGTATACTGGATAAAAGCGTGGTCGCGCTGGATATCGATAATCTCGGCATGCGCCCGGATGACAGTAAGCTCATCAAAAACCTATTAAATCTACCTAACGGAATTATTGTCGTCACAGGCCCGACCGGTTCAGGCAAAACCACCACTCTTTATTCAGCGCTTAATTTCCTGAATGATGTCAAGTGGAAAATAATAACCACCGAAGACCCTGTTGAATATGACCTGCCGGGAATAGTCCAGTGCCCAATCCATGAAGATATCGGTGTCACCTATGGAGCCTGCTTAAGAAGCATCCTAAGGCAGGATCCGGATGTAATACTCGTCGGAGAAATCCGCGACCAGGAAACAGCCCGCATGAGTATTGAAGCCGCCCTCACCGGCCACCTGGTATTAACCACGCTTCATACCAACGACGCACCGGCTTCTATTACCAGATTGCTTGACCTTGGAATAGAACCGTTCCTTTTAACCGCCACGGTTGAAGCCGTCATCGCCCAGCGACTGATCCGCCGCATTTGCCCCCATTGCAAGGAGGAATATGAACCCTCGCCAGATTTGCTGGCCGAACTAAACCTTACCACTGATGAAACAAAAGGGAAAAAGTTTTATTACGGCAAGGGATGCAATCAGTGCAATAACATCGGCTATCTGGGAAGGGTCGCAATTTATGAGGTTATGCTCGTAACCGATAAAGTTGAAACGTTAATCAACGAGCACGCTTCCACGGAAAAAGTCAGAATCACCGCGCGCGAGGAAGGGATGAGAACACTGCGCGAAAGCGGCATACTTGCCATATACGACGGTATAACAACGATTGAAGAAGTCATCAAGGAAACACTCTTTAACTAAAAACGCCTGGCCAAATGAGTAATACGAGATTGCTTCGTCATTCACGTTGCGATTTCCTCGCAATGACGTCATTGCGAGTCCCGACGTTATGTCGGGACGTGGCAATCTCATTTTATTATAGTATTTAAACATAATGTTATCCTCCGCATTCAACGATGAATTCCTGCAAAAATTATCCTCGCTTAAGTTAATCGTTAAGAAAATACTGCTTTCCGGCGTTATCGGGGAAAAAAGCTTCCGGCAAAAAGGCGGGAAAGTGGAATTCAGCGAATATCGCGATTACTCCCCCGGCGATGAAACCAAGCATATCGACTGGAACGTCTTCGGCAGGACCGAAAAACTCTTTGTCAAGGAATTCGCCCGCGAGGAATCGGTCAATGTTTATCTTATAATGGATTTGACAAAATCAATGGATTATAATCCCCGTTCAAATAAATTCCTGTTTGCCAAGCAACTACTGGCTGCGCTTTCTTATATCGCGCTTGTTGCCGGGCACCGTGTAAAAACAATCGGCTTCAGCAACGAAACAATCACGATTTCCCCTGAATTCTACCGTGAACAGGATATATTCGAACTGATGAAGCATATTGATCCATTGAAAGCTGATGGCAGAACAAATTTCGACCACATACTCGCCGAGATAGACAAAGAAACCCCTTCCAAAGGAATAATTATTTTCATATCTGACCTAATGACTCAAACGGATTCTCTTAACCCAAAAGAGGGGTTTATCCGTTTTATCAACCGTGGGTTTGAGGCGAATCTCCTGAATATCCTCTCACCTGAGGAAACAGACATCACCTTAAACGGATGGATAAAACTCAGGGATTCGGAAACAAACGATATCAAACCGGTATTCGTCACGCGAGCAATCAAAAACAATTACTCGCAAGAACTCAATAAATTCACTGAGGAATGGAACTCATTCTGCCTCCAGCATAATATCCGCTATTTCTACATCAAAGCCGATACGCCACTGGAAACTATAGTGCTTGATTTCCTCAGACGAGGCGGATTACTGAGGTGATTTTGGCGATAAAACCGTCTAAACTACCGGTTATCAGCTTACTCACTTCCTTGACAAAAATATATAGTTATATATAATAATCTCATGCAACATAAGGATAAAGCACAGAGCATCCAGAATATTATTAAGGATGTCATCCGGACCTTGGGCGGAAAAAGAAGGATGAAACAGCAAAAAGAACTCTCTGAAATCTGGACTGAAATCTCCGGAAAAACGCTTTCTTCCCATACCAAACTGATGGGAGTAAGAAAAAAAGTCATCCAGGTAAAAGTGGATTCCGTCCCACTTATGTCCGAACTCTCCAACTTTAAAAGGCAGGAACTCCTGGCTAAAATACGCGAAAAGACTCCTAAAAAGTCTTATCTTGATATAAAATTCATCTTATAACTCGAGGATTTATATGAGTAAAAAAGAAGCCAAAACCAAAGTTAAAGAATTACCGGCTAAAACTAAGCCAGTGGACAAGCCTGCCGAAAAGGCATCCGCCCCATCAGGCAAATATGATGCCACACACATCAAGGTCCTTGGCGGAATAGAAGCCGTCCGCACCAGGCCCGCCATGTATATCGGCGATACGGGCAACCGCGGGCTTCACCATCTTATTTACGAAGTGGTTGACAACAGCGTTGATGAAGCGCTTGCCGGACACTGCAAGAATATATCCGTAAAACTCAACCGGGAAGGAAGCATCACGGTCATAGATGACGGCCGCGGCATTCCGGTTGATATGCATAAAGAACAGAAGCGCCCCGCCCTGGAAGTGGTCATGACCATGCTACACGCCGGCGGAAAATTTGACCAGAAATCCTATAAAGTCTCCGGCGGTCTTCACGGCGTAGGCGTTTCGGTTGTCAACGCCTTAAGCGAATGGCTGGAAGTGACTGTCTGGCGAGACGGGATAGAACATTTCCAGAAATACGAACGAGGCAGACCGGTAACCAAGGTGGAAAAACGCGGTAAAACCAACAAGCAAGGCACGAAAGTGGAATTCATGCCGGATATTAAAATATTCCCGGAAATCAAATTTAAGTATGATATCGCGGCCAGCCGTTTGCGCGAACTTGCGTTCCTTAACAAAGGGCTTACCATCATCGCCTCTGACGAACGCTCCGCAAAGACCGAGACATTCAAATACGACGGCGGCATCAAGGCTTTTATCGACCACCTTAACCAGTCCAAAAAGAAAATACATAATGACATCATTTACTTCGAAAGGCAGGATGGCAGCGTCCACGCGGAAATCGCCCTGCAATACCAGGATGGATATTCGGAAAACATTTTCTCTTTCGCGAATAACATCAATACCATCGAAGGCGGCACGCATTTAAGCGGATTCAGGACAGCCCTGACCAGGACTTTCAATACCTACGCGAAAAAACACGGGTTGCTCAAGGAAAGCGAAGCCACCCCGTCCGGAGATGATTACCGTGAAGGGCTGACCGCGATAGTCAACGTAAAACTGCCTAACCCGCAGTTTGAAGGCCAAACCAAAACCAAGCTCGGCAACCGCGAAATAGAAGGCATCGTCCAGGCATTGGTCAATAGCGGCCTGGAATCTTATCTTGAAGAACACCCAACCACCTCGAAAGCAGTTATCAATAAAGTAATACTTGCATCCCGTGCGCGTGAAGCCGCCCGGAAAGCGCGTGATTTGACGCGCCGCAAAGGGGCATTAACCTCAGGCGACCTCCCCGGTAAACTGGCTGATTGCTCCTCGCGCGATGTCGCTTCCACCGAACTCTACATCGTAGAAGGCGATTCAGCCGGCGGCTCCGCCAAACAGGGACGCGACCGCTCTTTCCAGGCGATACTCCCAATCAAAGGTAAAATCCTTAACGTGGAAAAAGCGCGGCTGGAAAAGATGCTGGCCCATGAAGAAATCCGCACTATTATTACCGCCTTAGGAACGGGCATCGGGCAGGACGAGTTCGATATCGCCAAAATCCGTTACGGTAAAATCATCATCATGACAGATGCCGATGTTGACGGCTCACATATCAGAACACTCCTTTTGACCTTCTTCTTCCGCCATATGCCCAAAGTGATCGAAGACGGCCATCTTTATATCGCGCAACCGCCCCTTTTTAAGATTAAAAGAAAGGGTAAAGAAGAATATATCCTGAGCGAAAAGGAAATGCACCATGCCCTCGTCAAACTCGGCATGGACGGCACAACGCTGGAAGTGATGGGCAAAAAAGGCAAGGTTGAAGATAAGATACAGGAAAACCGCCTTAAAAAGATTACCGAACTGATTACCGCCTTGGAAGATAATATCATTGCTCTCCAGCAAAAAGGCGTTTCTGCGGAGACGTTCCTTTCTCACCGGGATGCAAAATCAGGAAAACTGCCTCTCTACTGGGGCAAGCTTAACGGGCAGGAGCTCTTCTTCCATACGGATAAGCAGTTTAATAAATACGTGGAACAGCAAAAGAAAATTTCCAATAAGGAAATAATAGTGATTGACCGCGCCGATGACATCACTGAAGAAGCCGAAAAAACCAGAGAAATAGAAAGCGACGAAATCGCCCTGGAATACCTGGAGTTCCACCAGACTAAGGAATTAGAATCGCTTATCAAGGACATAGAAAAGATGGGTTTCAGCATCACGGATTACTTCTCCTGCGCGAACGTCACGGATAATATCCAGAAATTCCGCCTGACCGGAGAAGAAAACGGCGAAGGCAAACCGGAATCCATCCAGGTCGCCTGCCTGCGCGATATATTGAAAGGCATCCGCAAAATCGGACAGAAAGGGCTTGATATCCAGCGCTACAAAGGCTTAGGAGAAATGAATCCGGGACAGCTCTGGGAAACCACCATGGATCCGAAAACCCGCTCGCTCCTTAAAGTTAGGCAGGAAGACGCGGTAAAAGCCGACCGGATATTCACCATCCTTATGGGCGAAGAAGTCGAACCCCGGCGCGACTTTATCGAACGCCACGCCCTTGAGGTCAAATACCTGGATATTTAAGGGCAATGAAGCGGACAGAATTTGAAAAGCTGGCCAGGGAAGCCCTGGAAAACCTCCCTGAATTCTTCCGCAGTAAGATGGAAAATGTCGGCATCGTAATAGAAGACACTCCTTCCAAAAAGCAGCTAAAAGAACTCTCCGGCGAAAGAAGCGAAATAATACTCGGGCTTTACCAAGGCATCCCCTTAAGCGAGCGCACCCATCTTTACGGAATGGTCCTGCCGGATAAAATCACGCTCTTTAAGAAGAATATAGAAAAGACATGCCGCTCAAAGGCCGAGATAAAAAAGACGGTCATTCAAACCGTCAAGCACGAGATTGCCCACTATTTCGGCATTTCTGATGAACATCTTGAGGAAATGGGCACTTATTAAATCTTCCTTTGGCAGGAATAAAGCCTGCCCGCCCCATCATAGATTTCAAACCTGATATCCTTAATCTTTAAAGGCATGGCATCGGATTGTTTCAGGCTTAATGCGATATCGTAACGCCTGCCTCTCTTCTTTATATCTATCTTGATAGCGGAAAAATCGCCATTATTGAAATCGTATGTCGCCCCGTCATCCTCGTAATAAGTAAAAGATGCTTTCCCGGTAACAAAAGCAACCACGGTCAGCGACTCGGTTTCCTTTTCCCCGATATAATTCACCGGCTCTGTTAACGCAATCATGGAATTCTCTTTGATAAAGAGCGGAATACTTTCAAGGGCGCACTTGACATAATAGTCGCCCGGCTCCATCACTTTCATCTTGCGCTTATTATATTCTGAAGCGTTCCAATGGAGCCACTCATTCTCCGGAAGGTGGACGAACCTGCCTTGGGCGCCCGGCGCGTGGACCGGCGCCACCATCAATGAATCTCCGTACATAAACTGGTCTTCGATATCTTTTACCCGTTCACCCTTAAAGCTGAACATCAAATGAGAGACAAACGGCTTCAATTCCTTTACCGATCGCATAAACTCCGAATAGGCATAGGGGATAAAAGCATAGCGCAGTTTAAGGATATTCCGCATGATACCGGCTGAACCCTTATCAAAAGCCCAGGGCTCCTGCGCGCGCGTGGCAAAAGAAGAATGGTTCCTGTAAAGCGGGGAGAACGCGCCCAACTGCATCCACCTGATAAGAAGCTCCGGGGCAATCTCCCCTCCAAACCCGCCGATATCCGCCCCGTTATAAAAAACTCCCGCCATATTCAAAGCCATCATCATCCGCATCTGGACAAGCATATGCTCCCACCAACTGGCGTTATCTCCGGTCCATAAAGCGGCAAAGCGGTGCAATCCGGTGCAACTGCTCCTGGTCAGGAGGAAATATCGCCTGCCTGGGGCGAACTCGTTAAAGGCTTCGGCAGTGGCACGGCTCATGTTAAATCCGTAAAGGTTGTGGATATCGTGATGCAAAATCATCCGCCCGTCATCCATCCGGTGGTAAAACTCCTTATAATATTCCCTGCGGTTGGAGAAATTATACATGCTTCGCCTTAACGCCCTTAGGGCAAAGGCATCCTTGCCGTCAAAGGCGCTTATGGTCTTATTCAAATCCTTCAGGCTCTGCGGGGTATAGAAAATGGAAGGCTCGTTCATATCATTCCAGAAACCCTCTATGCCCCAATCAATAAAATCCTTGTGGAAGCCGCCCCACCACTTGCGGACTTCCGGTTCCAGGAAATTCGGGAAATGTGTGAATCCCGGCCAGACCGCCGGCTGGAAAGGCCTGCCGTCTTTATGGACGCAGAAACAGCCCTTCTTTTTGCCGTCCTCGTAAACATCATAGCCTTTTTCCACCTTGACACCGGGGTCGATAATCGGGATAAGCTTAAATCCGTTCTTCTTCATCTTTCCGACGAAATCCTTGAAACGCGGGAACTTCTTCCCATCCACGGTAAAGACCTTGTAGCGTTCCATGTAATCTATATCCATATAAATGGCGTCGCAGGGCATCTCGTTTTTACGGAAGCCTTCGGCGATATTCGATACGGTCTTGGCATCCGGATAGCTCCATCGGCATTGCTGGTATCCGAACGCCCATTTCGGCGGAATATACGGTGCGCCGGTAAGCGTCAGATATTCCTTAATCACCTTCAGCTTATCGGATTCATTAAAGATATAGAAATCGAAGTTATTTGAAGGAATCCTTATCTCCATGACATCTTTATGCGTAAAGCCAATATCGAAAATAATCTCGGAAGGATAATCTATAAGGAAGGCGAACTTCTCTTCCCCGTCTATCATGACAAAAGGATAGGAAGTATAAAGCGAGGTCTTGTCGGGCGTGTGGTTGGGGTCGTCCGTGGCGTAAAGCACGTATTTCCTGCCGCGCTTGTTGAAGCCGCCCAGCGTCCCGCCCAGGCCGTATACCTTGTCATTTTCCGCAAGGTCGTAACGGAAAACCATATCCCCTTTTTCCTTAGTGAACTTGAAATGCTTAATCTTTGAAACAGGCCTTAATGCCTTGGAGTTAATATCAATAACCGTCGCCTCTGTCTTAAAAGGATTGCCGCTCCTGTATAACGTGGTGAAATCAAGAAGATTCGAACTCTTAAACATATAACCCTCCCTTAAAGAAAATATTGGAATGAGTTTTACAACACACACGCGCCTTTGTCAAAGAATAAGCACATCTCATCTTGACTTTTCAGCCATTATTTGTATATTTAGCGCATTATGTTTAATGTCCAAAGCAGTTACAAGCGGTTAAGAAAAGTCCTGATGCATAAACCGGGACCGGAGATTGAGCTGGTCACCAAATCTAATGCGCATCTGTTTAATTACGCCGGACCGGTAAACGCGCCGAAGTTCATGAGCGATTACGATATCTTCCTCAAACGCCTGCGGGAAAACGGCACCGAACCGGTTCTCATTACGGATGTCCTTAAAAACGACAAGGATGCCCTTAACTATATCAGCCGCCGCCCGAATATGATCTACACGCGCGATATCGCGGTGGTGGCAGGCAAAGGCATCATTTTACTTAATATGCTCCTTAAAGGCAGAAAATTCGATGAATTAATCATAGAAAAAGCCGCCAAAAGACTCGGACTGCCGGTCTTAGGGCGCATCGAGCCGCCGGGCCTTGTGGAAGGAGGCGGCGTAATGTTCTTTGACGAGCATACCGTCCTAGCAAGCCTGTGCGACCGCGCCAATGAGCAGGGCTTGAAGCAGTTAAGGGAAATCCTCTTTGCCAAAACCCCGGTCGACCGCTTTATCATGACCATACCGCCCGAAGGAAGAATACATATCGACGGCGAATTCATGCTGATAGATGAAAAACTCGCGCTTATCAGCCGTCCGGATTTCGAGCTTTATCCGGCAATGCTTTATGCCAAAAAGCAGGCAGTAAAACCAACCTGGTTCATGGATTTCCTGGAATCCAATCAGGTCGAGCTGATAGAACTCTCCCGGCAAGAGCACGACAATCTCGGCGCCAATTACGTTGCTACCAAACCCAGAGAGGTGGTCGGCTACGACCTTAATCCGCGGGTGGATAAGGAAATCACTAAAAGAGGCGGAAAAGTCAGCACCTTCCCGGCAAGCGAGCTTGTCAAAGGACGCGGCGGCCCGCACTGCATGACCTGCCCCATATGGCGGGAATAAGTTGATACCTGCTAATCGGCATTTCCTAACGGTAAAATCATAATTATCCGCTAAAGAAACACCCTGTTTGTGACGATGATATATATTAATAGGGGACACTCCCCGAAACATCTTAATAAAAAGGAGGACTTGCATGGGCAAGAAAATAGGCACGGAAAAAGTTACCCGGGAAAAGGGATACCTGTACTATTTGGGCAAAGACGGCTACGTCTGGAGAGCCCCGATGACCACGAACAAAAAAGGCACCAAGAAGAAAGTCGGCACGGAAAAAATCACCAGGGAAAAAGGTTACATGTATTATCTGGATAAAGCCGGTTACGTTGCCGAAGCCAAGATGGCTCGTAAGTAAGCTAAACACTCTCATTAACATTAAATCCGGGCGTTGAACCTTAGAGATAAGGCCTGCGTCCGGATTTTCATTTCACCGCAAAGACGCGAAGAAAGAATCTTTATAAGGAGACCAAGAAAAAAGGAGTAATTCTCTCCTGCATTCATGGTTCCCTTATAAATGCCCCATCTACTTGCTACTCACTACTCGCGCCTCCACTTGTTTTATCAATCAGGCGTCCCCGAATCCCATCCCGCAAGGCGGGACGGGATAAGTGGGGATACTGGCTACTCGCTACTATCCGCTGATTTCGCTTGACATTCCGTTTATGTGTGGTATACTACCGCTAACTCTTATAAAAGGAGATACGATATGGAACAACAAAAACAAGCCAGCCAAGAACCACAAACACCCCCACCGCCTAAAATGACAGGCACTTGTTTTGGATGCAAAAAGGAAATGCCGAAAACAAACCTGACTTATATTAACGGGCAACCTATTTGTATAGGATGCAAGACCAATCTCCTCAATGAAATAGCCGCCCAAAAAGCCACTGGAGCCGATATCATGACCGGCACCTTAGGCGCGGCTGCCGGCGCGATTATTGCCGGAGGACTTTGGGGACTGATGGTCATCTTCACTAATTACGAAATCGGGTTTGCGGCCATTGGGGTCGGCATACTGGCTGGCTATGGCGCATTACTCGGCGCAGCTAAAAAGAGAGGGCTTGAACTCCAGATAATCGCGTCCATCGCCTCCATCACCGGCATTGCCATTGGTAAATATATCTCTTTTTACCATTATGTCACGAAAGAATTCGAGGGGGTTTCCTTTTTCAGTTCTGATACAATATCTGTATTTTTCTCCACGACATCGGAATGGTTTTCCGGCTATGATATCCTCTGGGTAATTCTGGCCGTAGGCGCAGCGTATAAGATACCGGGAATGCTTAAGCTGGAATTAAAAGGGAAAACAGCCACATTACAAAAACCCAATGATTAAACGCTGCAAGATAAAATAAAGGGTTAACTGATTTAAGGATTTTAAAAATGTCTGAGGGCGTATTCGCGTTATTGATGATAGCGGGCATCTTGTTCTTCGCCTTTATCATCGCCCCGCCTAAAAGGAAGGATGAGGAAGAGGATAATCCCGCTTCACTGCGTTCCGGGGACGTCGCTTCGCTCCGGGACGGTGAGAAATTGGTCACGCTGACTGAAAACCTGCATCCGGCGCAAGCCGAATCAATTCAAGCCTATCTTAAATCAGAAGGAATTGAAACATATCGTCATGATAAAAAACCATCCTTAAAAAACCCATTGGTAGTAACCGAAACCACTCTAATGATAAAGAAAGACGACCTTGAAAAGGTTCTGAGCCTGATGAAACAACAACACGCCCCTACCACCACTGACATAATCGGGCGTCCCCGCCCCATTCTGCGTAATGGGACTCCCAATAATCGGGTGTCCCCGAATTCCGCCTTGCGTGATGAGCGGGGAAGCGAAGCGGATGGGGAACAACAAGAGATACACGGTTGCGCCATGCAAAAGCCGGATAAAGAAGCGGCAGCTATAGTAGTCGACCAGAAATACATCGAATTCAACTGCCCCCTATGCCAAGCAAAGGTATCGTTCCCGGAAAGCTTTAAGGGACAGGAAGAACAATGCCCGTTTTGTTTAAAGAATATTATTGTTTCATAAGGTTAAAACAACGGGATTAAACCGATTAAACGGAGAGGACTCACCACAGAGACACAGAGGACACTAAGAGAGTATAATCAAAACATTATGTTCAAGAGAGAAGCAATTATTAATTTAATCTATTTATTAGCCCCTATCTTATTAGCCGTCATTATCGCGTTATTGCTTCCATTAAGATTTAATCGCCAGAGCCTTATAGAAAACTCACCAAACACATCAACTGATTCCATAGCATCTTCAAATATTAACGAAAGAGCTACAGAACCGGCATTTAAAGGAATGGAATTATATAGCTGGAAAAATGAAAATGATGAATGGTGTTTTGCTTTGATGTATGGAACAAATCGTGATAAATCCTACGATGAAATCACTTCCAAAGAGAACACAATTGTTGGAATCCCTAACCTAAAAGAAAAGCTGAAATTACTCGCTCTCGGAGAGCAATTGTTTTGGTTTAATTCTTTACGTAATCCACCAGCAGATGCAAAATATAAATTAGCTTATCCCCCAGAAATTGTTATTAAAGATATTAAGAATTATTGCGATGACTTAAATATTAAAATGCATGACGGCAGTATCAATCGGTAACAAAAACATATCAGCTTAATCAGCTTACAAAATCTTTAATAAGAAAAGGAGGGAAGCTATGAAAAACGGAAAATGGGTAACCGGGGTATTAATCGGAATTGCTCTGGGAGCGATTCTTACAGGGAGCCTGGGGAAAGTTATCGGCGCGCCGGAAAAAGATACCGAATACAAATGCGGCAGATTCCAAATCTTCCAGGGAACGGTAAACTTAAACAACGAAGTTGATAAGAAAATCGAACCGATTCCCTTGGTCTTTTTATTGGATTCCTGCACCGGCGAGGTAAAATACTATTATATGATGCTGAGCAAGAACGATATGATGGTCGGGGAATGGCTACCCACGCGGTATAACATTCAGATGGTGCGACCGTCAACATCCCCGATTCCCGTGCCGGCATCGAAGTGAAGCTCCACCCCGTCCCGATGTACCTGTCTGCCGTCGCACAGGCAGGCATCGGGGCGTGGGTAAACTAAATCAAAGCACGGAAAACGAATTAAATGCGGTTTAAAACGTATATATTAATTCGCAAATCAATTAAATGCGGTTTTAGGCTGAGGGGGGTACTGCCCCCCACCCCCTAATTACATCCCCCCGGCCTATAAGATACTTCTCCCCGGTCCATAATACTTATCTCCCCGGTCTACAATATACCTGCCCCCGGACGACAATATACCTCTCCCCGGTCCATAATATACCTGCCCCCGGTCTATAATACTTATCTCCCCCGTCTATAGTATACATGCCCCCGGCCTACAAGATAGCTCTCCCCCGTCCATAATACTTATCTCCCCGGTCTGTGATATACTTCTCCCCGGTCGACAGTATCCCTCTCCCTGGTCTATAATATACCTGGGCCGGGTGGATAAAGTTAATGGGGGAGGATAAAATTTTACCCCTTGCCTATCGGCAGGGACTCCTTATTAATTCCGATTTCATCGGGAAACTATGTGGAGCGGGGCAGAGGAGTAAAGAACACAGAGAATGTGAAGGTGATCCTTTATGGAATTCGGTATGGCGCCCCCCTGCTTTGTTGAATAATTATTTTGAGGAGTGATATAAAAGTTAAAGTAAAACAGGGTCATAGACGAAAATACTTGTAGAGAACAGTATTTTTATAAGGAGAACCCGTCTATGACCCCTGATTTATTATGTGAATCGGC